>NZ_JBWOMN010000001.1:0-37383 GCF_056449545.1 Oceanicella sp.
CCCCGCCGCCCCCGCCGCGCCGGCGCGCCGGCCGCCCCGAGGCCTGCCCGCCGGCGCCGAGATCGCGCCGCCGATCAGGCGCCCGTCGCCCCCGCCCCCCGCCGCAACCGTGGCCGCCGAGATCGCCGCCGCCTGCGCGACGCTTGACGAGTTGGGCGCGGCGCTGGCGGGCTTCGACCGCTGCGCGCTGAAGGGCGGCGCCCGCAACACCGTGTTCAGCGACGGCCACGCGGCGGCGCGGCTGATGGTGATCGGCGAGGCGCCCGGGCATGACGAGGACCGGGTCGGCAAGCCGTTCGTGGGGCGTTCGGGGCATTTGCTGGACCGCATGCTGGCGGCGATCGGGCTCGACCGGCGCAGCGAGGATCCGGCGCGCGGCGTCTACATCGCCAATGTCATCCCATGGCGCCCGCTGGCCAACCGCACCCCGGCCGAGGACGAGGTGGCCATGCTGCTGCCTTTCGTCGCGCGCCAGATCGAACTGGCGGATCCGCAGGTGATCCTGCTGCTCGGCAACACCCCGACCAAGGCGCTGCTGAACACCCCGAGCGGCATCACCCGCATGCGCGGCAAATGGACCGAGTGGCGCGGGCGCCCGGTTCTGCCAAGCTTCCACCCGGCCTATCTGCTGCGCTCGCCGGCGCTGAAGCGGGAAAGCTGGCGCGATCTTCTGGCGCTGCGCGCCCGGCTGGACGCGGCGGCGGAGGCCGGCGTTGCGGGCTGAGACGCCCGCCCCACCGGCGGATTGAAACCCGCCCTGCAGGCAACTGAAAGACAAGCGCATGAGCCGCATCGACGAGACTCTGGATTTCATCCCGCTGCGCATCGCGGTGCTGACCGTGTCGGACAGCCGCGACCTGGCCGGGGACCGCTCCGGCGACGTGCTGGTCGGGCGCATCGCCAGAGCCGGCCACCTGCTGGCGGCGCGCGAGATCCTGCGCGACGAGCGCGCCGACATCGCCGCGCGCCTGCGCGCCTGGGCGGCGGATGACGGCGTTGACGCGGTGATCTCCACCGGGGGCACCGGGCTGACCGGGCGCGACGTCACCGTGGAGGCGCATCGCGACGTCTACGACAAGGAGATCGACGCCTTCGCGACGATCTTCGCGATGATCTCGTTTCAGAAGATCGGCACCTCGGCGGTGCAGTCGCGGGCCTGCGCCGGGGTGGCGGGCGGCACCTACATGTTCGCGCTGCCCGGATCGCCGGGCGCCTGCAGGGACGGCTGGGACGAGATCCTGTCAAAGCAGCTCGACTATCGCCATCGGCCGTGCAATTTCGTCGAGATCATGCCCCGGCTGGAGGAGCATCTGCGGCGCAAGTGACGCGCGCCGCCTTTCAGCGCGCGACCAGCAGCGCCCCGGCGGCGATCAGCGCCACGCCCGCCCAGTTCGCGGGCGCGAGCCGTTCGCCCAGAAACGCCGCGCCGAAGATCGCCACCAGCACCACGCTCAGCTTGTCGATCGGCGCCACCCGCGCCGCGTCGCCAAGCTGCAGCGCGCGGAAATAGCACAGCCACGACGCGCCCGTGGCCAGCCCCGACAGGGTGAGGAACACGGCGGTGCGCGGCGACAGGCTCGACGGCGCCTGCCAGCCGCCGGTCGCCCCCAGCACCGCCGCGATCAGCGCCAGGATGATCAGCGTGCGAAAGAAGGTGGCGAAATCCGGGTTGACGCCCTCCACCCCGACCTTGGCGAAAATCGCGGTCAGGGCGGCGAAGCCCGCCGACAATACGGCCCATGCTTGCCAGGTCATCATGTGTTGCTCCCCATTTGCGGCGGCGGCCCATGGGGGCGCCGCGATTCAGACAAGCCGATCCGCCCCGGCCAGGTCCCGCGCCGCCTTGCGCGTCGCCTGCGCGGCGGTGGCGGCGAAACTCACCAGCGGCGGCTTGACGCCATGGGCGAACAGGGTGCGGCGCATGTCGTGGCCGGCGCCGCTCAGGATCACCTTCACCCCCTGACCCGCCGCCTTGCGCGCCAGCCCTCCGATCATGTTGGCGGCGGTGGAATCCAGGAACGGCGTCGCGGACAGGTCGATGATCAGCGCCCGGTGGGTGTCGGCGATCCGCTCCAGCACCGACCCGATCGACGCCGCGGCGCCGAAGAAGAACGCGCCGGTGATGCGGTAGACCACGATGTCGGGATCGGCGCCGGCGGTCTCGTCATAGGGCGCGCGGGCGCCGTTGGCGTCGTCGGCCTTGTCTTCGGCGACGAAGGGCGCGTGGGTCTCGATCGCCGTCACCTGCGACATGCGGTGGATGAACAGCGTCGAGCCGAGCGCGAAGCCGATGACGATGGCCTCGGTCAGGTCCCGGAATATGGTCAGCAGGAAGGTGGCGAGCAGCACCGCCGCGTCCCCGCGCGAGGCGCGCATCAGCATGGCGAAGCTTTGCTTTTCCGCCATGTTCCAGGCGACGACGGCGAGCACCCCGGACAGGCTCGCCAGCGGGATGTAGCGTGCCGAGGGAGCGGCGATCAGGATGAAGGCGAGCAGGAACAGGGCATGGAAGATCCCCGCCAGCGGGCCGTGGGCGCCGGCGCGGATGTTGGTGGCGGTGCGCGCGATGGCGCCGGTGACGCAGATGCCGCCGAACAGCGCCGAGGCGACGTTGGCGACCCCCTGCGCGGCCAGTTCGCAATTGGAGCGGTGTCGCCGCCCGGTCATGCCGTCGGCGACCACCGCCGAGAGCAGCGATTCTATGGACCCGAGCAGCGCGAAGGCGACGGCGTTGGGCAGCACGGCCATGATTTTCGCGGCGCTGATCTCGGGCAGCGCCGGCAGCGGCGGGCTGGAGGGGATGCCGCCAAAGCGCGACCCGATGGTGGCCACCGGCAGGTCCAGCGCCGCGGTGATCGCGGCGGCCCCCGCCACCGCGATCAGCATTCCCGGCCAGTGCGGGCGCAGCGCCTTGAGCCCGACCACCGCGCCGATGGTGGCGAGCGCGAGCGCCAGGGTCGCGGGATCCAGCCCCGGCAGGGCGCGCCACAGGACCGGCAGCTTTTCCAGCAGCGGTCCGGGTTCGGGTTCGGGCAGGGTGAGTCCAAGCAGATCCTTGATCTGGCTGGCGAAAATGATCACCGCGATGCCGGCGGTGAAACCGACGGTCACCGGGTAGGGGATGAATTTGACATAGGCGCCAAAGCGCAGCAGCCCGCTGGCGATCAGGATCAGTCCGGCGAGCATGGTGGCGAGGATCAGCCCCTCCATGCCATGGGCCTGCACCGTGCCCGCCACCAGCACGATGAAGGCGCCCGCCGGCCCGCCGATCTGAAACCGGCTGCCCCCGAGCGCCGAGACCAGGATCCCGCCGACGATCGCGGTGTAGAGCCCCTGCGCCGGCGTGGCGCCCGAGGCGATGGCGATGGCCATGGACAGCGGCAGCGCCACGATCGCCACCGTCAGCCCGGCGAGCGCGTCGGCGCGCAGATGCGCCAGCCCGTAGCCTTCCCGCAGCACGGTGACGAGCTTCGGGGTGAAAAGCTCGGCGAAGCTCGGGCCGGGGGCGGGCGGCGCCGGTCGGGCGCGCGGGGGCGAAGGGCGTGCGGTCATCTGGCGGTGCGGCCTTGGATCAAGGCGGCGGGGGCGTCGCTTTCAGTCGGCGATCCTCGTCGCGTCGGTTTTCGGTTTTTCAGGTGTTTCGCGCGGGTTTGACCGCGTTCTTGATCGCGGTCCCGATCGGGGGCGGGTCGGCGTCGGGGGCCGCGCGCGGCGCGCTGAACCGCACGCCGCGCCCGCCGCCCGGGCTCGGGGCGTTGTCGCCGATCAGCTCGATCCCGGCGCGGTTCAGGGCCTCGACCACCTTGGTGAGGGTCTCGACCACGCCGCGCACATTGCCCTCGCTCGCCTCCATGCGCTGGATGGTGGGGGTCGAGACCCCGGCCAGCCGCGCCAGGGTTTTCTGGTCGATGGCGAGCAGGGCGCGGGCGGCGCGCAATTGGGTGGCGGTGATCATCGGCGGTCTCGCGGCGCGAATCAGGACATGCGATGTTTATATACAGCATCGTCCAATGCATTCAACAAACATGCATTGTGATGTTTTATACATCAATTTCGCCGCCCCGCCCCGCCCCGCCGCCGCCCCGCCCCGACCCGGAAGCGTCACTTGCCGGCGCGCAGCACCGTGGCGCCCAGGGCGCCGGCCTCGGCGTCGGCGTAGTCCAGCGACATGCGGATGCTGTCGCCGCGCCGCCACAGCCGCGACAGGTCGTCGTAATGGCGCGACAGCGGGTGGCCGCTCTGCCCGGTGGCGATGATGAACCGCGAACTGTCCGGGTCGGCGAAATCCACCACCATGCGCAGGCCGGCGGCGTTCACCACCTCCTGCGGGGCGTCGCCATAGCCGCGCGACTGGGCGCGCAGCAGGGTGAAATCGCCGCCCGAGGCCTCGTGCTCGATATTCACCAGCGGCGCCAGCAGCCAGTTGTCGCCCAGCACCGGGTTCTTGTGGCGCGCCATATGCGCCTCGCCCCAGCGCCAGCCGCGCGGCGCGGCGCCGTATTTCGCCGCCAGCCCGCCCAGCGCGTCGTCGAGCGCCAGCCCCGCCATCTGCGCGCAGGTCTCGACCTTGGCGGTCTTGTCCACGTCGCACCAGATCGCGGCGCCGTCGATGTCGCGAAACACCCGTTCCACGAACACCGGGCGCGGCCCGGCGACGCGGCTGATCGCCGGGCCCAGTTCGTCGCCGGCGAGGCGGATGGTCAGGCGGCGCATCCATTCCGCGAAGATCAGCGGTTCGGGCGCGTGGGCCGACATTTCGCCGTTCCATTCGCCGAGCATCTCCAGCGCCTCGCGGCGGCGCGCCTTAACCGGGTCGGCGGGCACCGCCTCGCCGGTCCACCACAGGTCGCGCGCGATCAGCGGCAGCACCGCGCGCGCCATCTCGGACACCGCGTCGTTCTGCAGCGCGGCAGCGCTGTCGCCGGTGTGGAATTCGCGCAGCTTCAGTTGCTTTTCAATGCGGCGGATGCGGTAGGGATCGCCCCAGCGATAGCTGACATGCCTGGGGAACGGCGCGTCGCTGACGCGGTTGTTGGCGTTGGCCACGGCGCCGGATTCGGGGCGCAGCGCGCGCGGCTGGTCGGCGTAGTCCATGTAGCCGACCCAGTCATTCACCGCCGCCCAGCCAGGCGAGGGCAGACGCCCGCGCCCCTGGTTGCGCGCCTGGCGCAGCGGGATGCGCCCGGCGGAGACCATGCCCACGTCATTGGCGTCGGCCAGCATGACATTGATCGCGGGCGCCACATGCGCCGCCATCGCCGCCGCGCCCTGATCGATGTTGCGCGCCTGCATCAGCGCGAACGCGGCGGAAAACGAGGTGTCGTCCTCGGTGAGCGCGGTCCAGCTCAGCGCCGCCACATGGCCGGCGGGGGTGATCTCGCCGACCTTCATCTGGTCGGGCGGGATCACCGGGCCGTGGCGGGTCCAGCGCAGCGTCGTTTCCACCGAGGCGGCGCCGGCGACGGGGATCAGTTCGCGCCGGGTCGCAAAGGGGCGGGGGCCTTCGGGGGTCATGTATTCGTCGGGATTCTCGGGGTTGAGCTTTTCGATGTAGATGTCGGAATCGTCCGCGTAGCTGGCGGTCAGCCCCCAGGCGAGGTCGCGATTGCGCCCGATCAGCACCAGCGGCAGCCCGGGCAGGGTGGCGCCGATGATCCCCAGCGGCGCGTCGGTTTTTTCCCCGCCCCCGTCCCCCCCCCCCTTCCCCTCCCCGTCCCCGTCCCCGTTCCCCGGCAGATCCAGCCGCGCCAGCATCCACAGCGACGGCGCCGAGATCCACAGATGCGGGTCGTTGGCCAGGATCGGCGCCCCCGCGGCCGCCCGCTTGCCGCTCAGCGCCCAGGCGTTGGAGGCGCCGCCGCGCCCCGCCGCCGGCAGCGCCTGCAACGCCTGCGCGCGGCGGGCGGGCGGCGCGAATCGCGCGTCGGGCAGCAGCGCGGCGTAGCCCGGGGCCTCGATCAGCGCGCCCTCCGGGTAATCGGGCAGGATGTCGCGCAGCCGCGCCGGCGGCAGCAGCAGCGACAGCGCCGCGCGCCGGGTTTCGGCCGCCGCCTGATCGGTGAGGCGCAGCGCCATCAGCTTGGCGATCGCCAGGCTGTCGGCGGCGGTCCAGGGCGCGATGTCGCCGGGAAACAGAAAGAATTCCGGCGCGCCGCGGCCCAGCGCCTCCTCGCCCACGGCGCGGATATAGGCGTTGACGCCGCGCGCGTAGGCCTCGAGCGCGGCGCGGGCCTCCGGGGTCTGGCGCGGCAGGGCGGCCCGGGCGAGGCGGCGCAGGTCCAGCGCGCGCATCATCCGATCCACGGGCAGCGTCGCGGCGCCGAACAGCTCCGACAGGCGGCCCTCGGCGGTGCGCCGGTTGATTTCCATCTGCCACAGCCGTTCCTGCGCATGGACGAAGCCGAGCCCGAAAAACGCGTCCGCGTCGGTCTGCGCGCGGATATGGGGCACCGCGTAGGCGTCGCGCAGGATGCGGATGTCGCCCGAGGCGCCCGTCACGTCGAAATCCCGGTCGTAATCGGGCAGCGAGCCGCTCAGCACCGTGTAGGCCAGGGCCAGCGCCGCCAGCCCCAGCGCCGTCATCGCCGCGAAGGCGCGCAGCAGCCATTTGAAGATCACGGTCATGGTCTTGGGTCGGGTTCCCGGATCGGAGTATGGGGCGGAACGGGCCGTATGCAGGATCGGGCGGCGGGTGGAAAGGGGGAATCCGGGGCGCCGATTCTCCGGATCGCTTGACCTCAACATTCCGGCGGGCCAGTTTCCAGCCTCAAATCGCACGACAGTCAGGGAGCTTGGGCAATGGCGAAAACCGCTTTCATCGGGTTGGGGGTCATGGGCTATCCCATGGCCGGGCATCTGGCCGCCGCGGGCCACGAGGTCACGGTCTACAATCGCACCCACGCCAAGGCCGAGGCCTGGGCGGCGCAGCATGGCGGCAAGGTTGCGGTCAGCCCGGCGGGCGCCGCCGAGAGCGCCGAATTCGTGTTCGCCTGCGTCGGCAATGACGACGATCTGCGCGCGGTGACCATGGGGCCGGGCGGCGCCTTCGAAAGCCTGGCGCCGGAAATGGTGTTCGTGGACTGCACCACCGCTTCGGCCGGGGTGGCGCGGGACCTGCACGCCCACGCCGCCGAACACGGCGCGCATTTCATCGACGCGCCGGTGTCCGGCGGGCAGGCGGGGGCCGAGAACGGCGCCCTGACGGTGATGTGCGGCGGCGAGGCCGCCCCCTTCGCCCGCGCCGAGCCGGTGATCATGGCCTTCGCCAAGGCCTGCCGGCTGATGGGGCCGTCGGGCGCCGGGCAGCTTACCAAGATGGTCAACCAGATCTGCATCGCCGGGCTGGTGCAGGGCCTGTCCGAGGGGCTGGCCTTCGCCGAGAAGGCCGGGCTCGACGGCAAGGCGGTGGTCGACGTGATCTCGAAGGGCGCGGCCGGATCGTGGCAGATGGAGAACCGCTTCGAGACCATGCTCGACGACGAATTCGAACATGGCTTCGCGGTGGACTGGATGCGCAAGGATCTGGGGATTTGCCTGGCCGAGGCCAACGAGAACGGCGCCGCGCTGCCGGTGACGGCGCTGGTGGATCAGTTCTACAAGGACGTGCAGGCCATGGGCGGCGCGCGCTGGGACACCTCGTCGCTGATCCGCCGCCTGCGCTGAGCGTCGGGCGTCGAAGGTCGGGCGCCGCGGCACGGCCTCGCCATTGGCTTTCAGGCGATCCTCACCTTGGCGTTGAGTGCCGGATCATTCGATCCCGGGGCAATTTCAATCAGGGCTCGATCGCCTGTTTTCGCTGCGTTCATCCGTGTGCCCGCCATGTCGGGCAATGCGTTCGCGGTCCCGGCCCCCTTGCGACGACGATCGACGGCGCCGCAAGGGACCGCGCGCGCCGGGCGAAGATGCCGGCGCAAGCCCGCAAGCGGCGCCCCGGGGGGCCGCCGCTTGCGCGTTTCAGCGCTTGATCTTGGTGTATTTCGCGCCGTCGAGGCTGACCCCCGCCATAAGGCCCTCTTCGCCGAAGGTGATGGCGATCACCGGGCTTTGCGCGGTGATGTTGGTGATCCCCGCCTGCTTGCCGCCCTTGTCGAGCAGGGTGTATTCGGCGCTTGCGCCCAGTTCCCAGCCCTCGGAGCGGCGGAATTTCTCCAGCGCCGCGGTGGTCATGAACAGCAGCGCCTGCGAGGTGCGCTGCGCGCCGGCCTGCAGGCCGAAGCTGGCCTCGGTCACGGCGTAATAGCCGACGGTCTGATCGCCGATGCGCAGCGCGCCCTCGCCATAGGCGCCGCCGATCAGCAGCCCGGCCTTGTTGATCTCGGGCATGATCAGCACGCCGCGCGCCTTGTCCAGCAATTCGCGGGTCTCGGGCGAATTGGCCATCAGGCGGTTGAGCGCCTTGTCGGCCTTGTAGTTGATGATATGCGCGTCTTCGGCGCCCGCCATCGCCGGGACGGCGAACATGGATATGGCGGCGAGCGCCGCCATGAACCTGCGTCGATTGGGGCCTCTCATGGGCTTTCTCCTCTTGCCTCGCGTCGGCGCGCCGGGGCGCCTCTCGCCCCTGCATAGTGGCGATTGCTTGTGGCCGCGGCAAGGCGAACCCGGTCTGGATCGGGGCTCAGGCGCCCAGCAGGATCTCGGCCACGCGCGGCGCGTGATAGGTCAGCACCCCGTCGCAGCCGGCGCGGCGGAACGCCAGCAGGGCCTCCAGCATCGCCTTGTCGCCGTCGATCCAGCCATTGCGCGCGGCGGCCTCGATCATCGCGTATTCGCCCGACACCTGATAGGCGAAGGTCGGGGCGGCGAAGGTGTCCTTCACCCGTCGGCAGATGTCGAGATAGGGCATCCCGGGCTTGATCATCACCATGTCGGCGCCTTCCTCCAGATCCGAGGCCACCTCGCGCAGCGCCTCGTCGCTGTTGCCGGGGTCCATCTGGTAGGTCTTCTTGTCGCCCTTCAGCGCCCCCGAGGCGCCGACCGCCTCGCGGAACGGGCCGTAGAAGGCGGAGGCGAATTTCGCCGCGTAGGACATGATCATCACGTCCTGGAAATCGTTGTCCTCCAGCGCGCGGCGAATGAAGCCGATGCGCCCGTCCATCATGTCCGAGGGCCCGAGGATGTCGGCCCCGGCCTCGGCCTGCGCCAGCGCCTGCTTTTCCAGCGCCGCGAGGGTCTCGTCATTGACCACCACGCCATCGCGCAGGATGCCGTCATGGCCGTCGGAATTATAGGGGTCGAGCGCCACGTCGAGCAGCACGCCGATCTCGGGCACGGCGCGCTTGATGGCGCGCGTGGCGGCGTTGACGAGGTTCTTCGGGTTCCAGGCCTCTTCCGCGCCGGGGGTCTTGACCGCCGGGTCGGTGTAGGGAAACAGCGCGATGCAGGGGATGCCCAGATCGGCGGCCCGGCGCGCCGCCTCCACCGCCCGGTCGATGGTCAGGCGCGACACGCCGGGCATGGCCTCGACGGGCTGTTCCTGATCCACCCCGTCGACCACGAAGATCGGCCAGATCAGGTCGCGCGCGCTCAGTTCGTGTTCGCGCGCCATGTCGCGGATCCATGCGGCGCGGCGCAGTCGGCGCGGGCGGGAATACGGGAAAGGGGCGATGCGCGGGTGGGTCATGGGGGCTCCTCGGGGCTGGCTGCGATCCCGAATGCCACGGACGCGGCGCGGCGGCAAGCCGGGGCGGCGGCGGCTGGGCGGATCAGTCGCGCGCCGCCAGCCACGCGCGGATCAGCGCGCGATGCCGCGCGCCGTCATAGCTCCGATAATGTCCGCCATGCACGACCCGCGCCGGCAGGTCCAGCAGCCGGATCATCGAGCGGCGATACTGGGCCTGCTCAAGATCGCTCTCGCCCTCGATCAGCGGGCCGTCATAGACGATGTCGCCGGAAAACAGCACCCCGCTCGCCGCCTCCCACAGCGCGATGCCGCCGGGCGAATGGCCGGGGGTGTGGATCACCTCGAACGCCCGGTCGCCCAGATCGATCACGTCGCCGTCGTCGAGGATCCGCGTCGCCGGGGCCTTGCGCACCGCGTAGGCGGTCGAGACGTAGGGCGCCGGCGGCATGCGGGTGAAGATGTCGTCGCGGGCGTATTTTTCGGCGAAGGTGTTGGCGCGGGTCGGGGCGGCGAGCAGGCCGGCCTCGGCGCGATGCACGGCGCGGTCGGGAAATTCGTGATGGCAGCCGATATGATCGAAATGGGTGTGGCTGGCGATTGCGGTGAGCGGGCGTTCGCTGACCAGCGGAATCCAGTCGGTCAGCGACACCACCCCCATGCCGCTGTCCACCAGCATGTCGCGGTCGCGCCCGCGCACATGCCAGATGTTGCAGCGGTAGAATTCGCGGATATGCGGTTCGCTGACATGGGTCACGCCGTCGCCAAGCCGACGCAGCGCGTACCAGTCCTCGGGACGGGCGCGGGGCGGGTCGGCCTGGGGCGGGGCGGCCTGGGGCGGATCGGGCGGCATCGGGGCTCCTTTCGCTGCGCCGCCAGCATGATCGCGCCGCCTTGCATTGCCAAGCGAATCCGATGACGGCATAGTCGCGCTCCCCGGCGCGCGGGTTCCGCGCCGCCGTTCATGGCGTGAGCCCACCTGTAAAAGTTCCAGTCGCCTCATGTTCGACACGACGACGTTCTTCTCGGTCTGGTACTGGATGCTGACCGCCGTCTTCTGGTCCATGGCCTGCCATTTCACCCATGGCGTGCCCTATGACCTGCTGCGCCGCGCCATGCGGCTGGGCGGCGAAGACGCGCGGCTGTTCGATGCGCTGGCGCGGCGCAGCCTGATGCGCATTGATCTGGGGATGCGCCGCTACGGGGTGGCGGCGGCGGCGGCCGTCGGGTTCCTGCTGGCCGCCATCGGCGTGCTGGCCTTCCTGTCCGATCTGGAACTGGCGCAGGGCCTGTTCCTGCTGTTCGCGCCGGCCGCCTGGATGATGACCCTGTCCCTGCGCGAGGCGCTGGCGCTGCATCGCGCCCAGCCGGCGCCCGATATCCTGATGCGGCGCTTCATGATCCGGCGGCGCATCAATCAGACGCTGGGCATGATGGCGGTGTTTTTCGCGGTGGCGTTTTTCGCGGTGCGGCACGCGGACCGGATTTTCCTGTATTCGATGTGAGCCGCCCTCGCGCCCGGGTTGCGCGCGCCGGCGCCCTGCGCTAACCCGCGCCCATGGCTCAGACGAAACCCCTTGCCCCCGGCACGGTGCTGACCGGCGGCGCGCCCGAAGGCTATGACGCGAAGCTGGTCGCGGACCTGACGGCGCGCGCCGACGGCGCGGTGATCCACGTGGCCCGCGACGACGCGCGCATGGCGGCCTTTGCCGAGGCGCTGGCGTTCTTCGCCCCGAACATCCCGGTGCTGCGGTTCCCGGCCTGGGACTGCCTGCCCTATGACCGGATCTCGCCCATCGCCGAAATCTCCGCCCAGCGCATGGCGGCGCTGGCCACGCTGGCCCGCGGGTTGCGGGCGGGCGCGCCCTGCGTGATCCTGACCACCATCAACGCCGCCATGCAGCGCACGCCGGCGCGGGCGGTGGTCGCGGCCTCGTCCTTCGTGGCCGAAGTGGATCGCACGCTCGATCTCGACGCGCTGAAGGATTACCTGGCGCGCATGGGGTTCAACCGCGCCTCGACGGTGACCGAACCCGGTGATTTCGCGGTTCGCGGCGGGGTGGTGGACATCTTTCCGCCCGGCGCGAAACGCCCGGTGCGGCTGGATCTGTTTGGCGACACGCTCGACGGCGCGCGCCGCTTCGATCCCGAGACCCAGCGCGCCACCGCCCGCATGAAGCGCGTAGAACTGGCGCCGGTCTGCGAGGTGATCCTGGATCCGGACTCCATCGCCCGGTTCCGCAAGACCTACCGCGAAAGCTTCGGCGCCGCCGGGCTCGACGATCCGCTCTACGAAGCCGTCAGCGCCGGGCGCAAGCATCAGGGCATGGAGCATTGGGCGCCGTTTTTCCATGCGGAAATGGAGACCCTGTTCGACTACCTCCCCGGCGCGCCGGTGTCGCTTGATTCGCAGGTCGAGGAAGCCCGCGCCGCCCGCTGGGACACCATCAGCGACCACTACCAGCACCGGCGCGAGGCGTTGGCCCGGAAAACCACCATGGGCGCGCCGGTCTACAAGCCCTGCCCGCCGGAATCGCTGTATCTGACGCAGGCGCAATGGGTCGAAGCCCTGTCCGGGCGCGCCGTGCGCCCGCTGTCGCCCATGCCCCAGCCCCCGGGGCCGGGCTGCATCGACGCCGGCGGACGGCTGGGGCGCAACTTCGCCCCCGAGCGCCAGCAGAGGGACGCGCATGTGTTCGACGCGCTGGCCGCCCACATGCGCGCGCTGGCCCTGAAAAAGACCGTCGTCTTCGCCACCTATTCCGAGGGCGCGCGCGATCGCGTGAAAACCCTGCTGGAGGACGCGGGGCTCGAGGCGCTGAAGCTGATCGACCGGTTTTCCGACGTGCAGCGCGGCGTCAATCTCGCGGTCTGGGGCATCGAGGCGGGGTTCGAGACGGACAAGCTGGCGGTGATCGCCGAACAGGACGTGCTCGGCGACCGGCTGATCCGCGCCCCGCGCCGGCGCAAGCGGGCCGAGAATTTTCTCACCGAGGCGGCGGGCCTGTCGGTGGGCGATCTGGTGGTGCATGTTTCCCATGGCATCGGCTGCTATCGCGGGCTGGAGACCGTCACCGCCATGGGCGCCCCCCATGACTGCGTGAAGCTGGAATACGCCGGCGGCGACAAGCTGTATCTGCCGGTGGAGAACATCGAATTGCTGAGCCGCTACGGGCAGGAGACCGGGCTGCTGGACCGGCTCGGCGGCGGCGCATGGCAGGCCAAGAAGGCCAAGCTGAAGGCGCGCATCCGCGACATGGCGGAGAAGCTCATCAAGGTGGCCGCCGAACGCGCCCTGCGCTCGGCCGAAAGGCTCACCCCTCAGCATGGCGTATGGGAGGAATTCTGCGCCCGCTTCCCCTATCAGGAAACCGAGGACCAGCTCGGCGCCATCGAGGACGTGCTCGACGACATGGCGTCCGGGCGCCCCATGGACCGTCTGATCTGCGGCGACGTGGGCTTCGGCAAGACCGAGGTCGCGATCCGCGCCGCCTTCGTCGCCGCCATGTCCGGGGTGCAGGTGGCGGTGGTGGCCCCGACCACCCTGCTGGCCCGCCAGCACGCCAAAAGTTTTTCGGATCGTTTTCGCGGATTGCCGATCCGGGTGCGGCAATTGTCGCGCTTCGTCACCGCCAAAGCGGCGGCGGAAACGAAAAAGGGCATGGCGGACGGCGAGGTGGATATCGTCATCGGCACCCATGCCCTGCTGGCGAAAAACGTCAAATTCGCCAATCTCGGCCTGCTGGTGATCGACGAGGAGCAGCATTTCGGCGTGCGCCACAAGGAACGCCTGAAGCAGCTTCGCTCCGACGTGCATGTGCTGACCATGACCGCGACGCCGATCCCGCGCACCCTGCAACTGGCCATGAGCGGCGTGCGCGAATTGTCGATCATCGCCACGCCGCCGGTCGACCGGCTCGCCATCCGCACCTATATCGCGCCGTTCGACGCGGTGACCCTGCGCGAGGCGCTGCTGCGCGAACATTACCGCGGCGGCCAGTCCTTCATCGTCTGTCCGCGCATCTCGGATCTGGGGGCCATGGAGGATTTCCTGAAGGATCAGGTCCCCGAGGTGCGCTACGTGATCGGCCACGGGCAGTTGCCCGCCAGCGAGCTGGACCAGAAGATGAACGCCTTCTATGACGGGCAATACGACGTGCTGCTGGCCACCACGATCGTCGAATCCGGGCTCGACATCCCCGCCGCCAACACATTGATCGTGCATCGCGCCGACATGTTCGGCCTCGCGCAGCTGTATCAGATCCGGGGCCGGGTCGGGCGCTCGAAGCTGCGCGCCTACGCCTACATGACCACCGAGCCGCGCAAGCGCCTGACGGCGGGGGCGGAAAAGCGGCTGAAGGCGCTGGCGGGGCTCGACAGTCTCGGGGCCGGGTTCAACCTCGCCAGCCACGATCTCGACATCCGCGGGGCCGGCAATCTGCTGGGCGAGGAGCAATCCGGGCAGATCCGCGAGGTCGGCTACGAACTCTACCAGGACATGCTGGAGGAGGCGATCGCCAAGATGAAGGCCGGCGAGATGGAGGGCCTGTCCGACGCCGACGACGACGGCTGGTCGCCCCAGATCAATCTCGGCCTGCCGGTGCTGATCCCGGGCGATTACGTGCCCGATCTCGACGTGCGGCTGGGGCTGTATCGCCGGTTGTCGGGGCTGGAGACGCGCGAGGAGCTGGAAGGCTTCGGCGCCGAGCTCCACGACCGTTTCGGCAAGCCCCCGAAAGAGGTCGAGACCCTGCTGCGCGTGGTGCGGGTCAAGGGCATGTGCCGGCGCGCCGGAATTTCGAAACTTGACGGCGGGCCGAAAGGCGCGACGGTGCAGTTTCGCAACGACAGGTTCGCCAACCCCGCCGGGCTGGCGGACTGGCTGCAGGCGCAGAACGGGCTGGCCAAGATCCGCGACAACAAGATCGTGGTGCGGCGCGACTGGTTCGACGACGCCGCCAAGATCAAGGGCGCCTTCGGCCTCGCCAGGGATCTGGCCATGGCGGCGAAACCGGGCTGAAGCGCGGCGCGGGCGCGGCGTGGCCGTGGCGTGATGGGGGCGTGATGGGGGCGGGCGCGCCCTAGGTCATCCCGCCGCCAAGCGCCAGAACGCCAACCGCCATCAGCAGCACGATCCCCACCTCCATGGCGGCGAGCTTCAGCTGCGCGCCGCGCAGCAGCGCCACCGCGGTGGCGCGGGCGGCGGGGTCGCCGTAGCTGGCGGCGATCACCTGGCGTTTCAGCACGCTGATCTGCTGGCGCGCCGGTTCCGTGGTGAACAGATAGACCCCGAGCACCAGCAGGAACAGCGCCAGGGGCGCCTCGGCGCCGGGCGCGGCCAGCTTGAACAGCCCCGCGACCGCCAGCGCCATCCCCAGCAGCATCACCAGCAGGAAGCGCCAGGAATGACGGAACGCGCCTTCCTTGCGCACCTGCGCCGCCTCGGCGGGGTCGACCCGGGCCTTGCCGCTGCATAACGGACAGCGCTGGCCGGCCAGGATGGTCCACGCGGCGCGCATGGCGAAGGCCGCCACCACCCATTTGGCCATGGGGTCGGCGCCGATGGCGTCGAGGATGTTCATCAAGCCGTTCATGAGGTCCGCTCCCCCGTCCGCCGGACGGTCTTGTTGTCGCTCAAGCCTCTAATGTGGCGTTTGCCGCGAGTTCATCAAGAACCCGCGTCCATGTCTCGGGGCTCTGGGCGCCTTGCAGCGCGTATTTGCCGCCGATGATGAAGGTGGGCACGCCGCTGACGCCCATTTCGCGGGCCTTGGCGTCCTCGGCGCGGGTCTCGGCGAGATCGGCGTCCGAGGCCAGCAGCTTCGCGATCGCCTCGCGGTCCATGCCGGCGCCGTGGGCGGCGTCGGCGAGGATCCGGTGATCCGAAATGTCCTCGCCCAGCAGGAAGTAACGCCGGAACAGCTGGTTGACCACGGCGGTCTGATTGCCCGCGGACTGCGCCCAGCGGATCAGGCGATGGGCGTCGATGGTGTTGGGGGTGCGCGCGATCTTCGCGAAATCGATCTCCAGCCCGGCCTCGGCGGCGGCGCGCTCGATGGCGCCGTAGACCTTTTCGGCCCCGGCCTTGCCGCCGAACTTGGCCTCCAGATAGGCGCGCCGGTCCATGCCTTCGGGCGGCATGTCGGGATTGAGCTGGAAGGGCCGCCAGCGCAGGTCGAAGGCCAGCGCGCCGCGTTCGCCGGCGCTTTCCAGCGCGCGATCGAGCTTGGCCTTGCCGATGCAGCACCACGGGCAGATCGGATCCGAGATGATGTCGAGCGTGATCATGGGCGCCATCCTAGCCTGTTGCGCGGGCGCGGGGTGGCGCCGGGGCGGAAACGCTGCGTTTCCTGTTTCGGGACGGTCACGCGGGCGCGTCGCGGCGATGGGCGTCGATCAACGCGGCCCGGCGCAGCTTGCCGTTGGCGGTGCGGGGCAGGGCGTCGACGAACACCGCCTCGCGCGGGCGCTTGTAGGGGGCGAGCCGTTGCGCCGCGTGGGCCAGCAGCGCCGCGGCGTCGCGCGCGGCGCCGGGCCGGGCCACGACGAAGGCGGCGATCACCTCGAGATCGGCGCGCACCGGCAGCGCGGCGACCGCGACCTCGGCCACGTCGGCGTGGGAGGCCAGCGCCTCCTCCACCTCGCCGGGATCGACCCGGTAGCCGAGCGCGTTCATCACCTCGTCGGCGCGGCCGCGATGGGCGACATAGCCGTCGGACTCCATCGCCGCCAGATCGCCGGTGAGAAACCAGTCGCCCCGCCACGGGGCCTCGCGCCGCCAGTAGCCCAGCATCAGCCCCGGATCGCGGCGTGACACCGCCAGCCGCCCGGTCGCGCCCACGGGAACCGGGCGCAGATCGTCGTCGAGCACCGCCACCCGCCGCCCCGGCTGCGGGCGCCCGGCATAGCCGCGCCTGACCGGGGTGTCGGGCGAGGCGGAGACATAGGTGGAAATCTCCGACATGCCCAGCGCCTCGAACAGCGGGCGTCCGGTGGCTTCGGTCCAGGCGTCGCGCAGCGCCTCGGGGGTGCGCTCGCCCGCGGTCAGCCCGTGGCGCAGGGATGTCAACCCCGACAGGTCGGCGCCCGATTTCAGCAATTGCCGGTAGACCCCCGGCGCGGCGGCGAAAATGGTGGCGTCATGTTCGCGCAGCAGCCGCGCCCAGACGCCGGGATCGCGCGCGCCGGTCGCGGCGTGGATGATCGCCGAGGCCCCCGCCGCCCACGGGTCGCTCAGCCCGGCGCCCAGCGTGTAGGTCCAGTTGAACGCCCCCGCATGCAGCACGCGGTCCTCGGGGTCCAGCCCGTACCAGCCGGTCCATATCATGCGTCGCGCGAAGGCGCTGCGTTGGGCGTGCAGCACCCCCTTGGGCCGCCCGCCGGTGCCCGAGGTGAAGATCAGGAAAGCCGGATCCTCGGCCCCGGTGTCGGCGTAGTCCCCCGGCGGCGCGGCCATCAGCCCGGCGGTCGCCCGGTCGCCCATGACCCGGCAGTCGAGGCCCGATGCCCCGGCCCGCAGATCGTCGGCGCAGATCGCCAGCGCCGGCTCGGCCTCCCGCCCCAGGGCGGTCACCTCGCCGGCGGTGAGCCCGGTTGAACTGGGGATCGGCACCGCGCCCGCGGCGATGGCCCCGAAGAACAGCGCCGGAAAGCGGGGCTCGTTGCCGATTCGCAGCAGCACCCTGTCGCCCTGCCGCACCCCGGCGCGGCGATACCCTTCGGCGGCGCGGCGCACGGCGTCGCGCATCTCGCCATGGGTCCGGCGCAGCGTCGCCCCGCCGCCGGTCACCGTAAGCGCGATCTTGTCCGCCGGGGCGCCGTTTTCCAGCGTGTGGCGGGCCATGTTGAAGCGTTCCGGGCAGGGCGGCGGCGGGCCGAGGTCGAACAGGCTTTGCCTCAGCGGCGGGACGGAGATCGCATCACGGGTCATGGGCGCCTGTCTAGGGCGCCTCTGGCGTGGTGAAAAGCGGTCGCGCCTCTGGCGCGGTGAAAAGCGGTCGCGCCTCTGGCGCGGTGAAAAGCGGTCGCGCCTCTGGCGCGGGCGGGATCGCCGCCCGCGCCCGTTGCGGCGCCGCGCGTCAGGCGGCGCGGCGTCGGCGCCGCGCCATCAGGCCGATGCCGCCAAGCGCCGCGGCCAGCAGCGGCAGCGCCTCGGGCAGCGGCACCGCGGCGATGCGGATGGTCGCCACCGAGAACCCGCCCGGATCGCTGAGGAAATTGATCTGCGCCGCGTCGAGCGTCTGCCCGTTGGGCAGCACGGTTCCCGCGAAGCCAAGCAGGCTCTGCCCGGGGGTCACCACCCCGCCCTCGACCGCGCCGTCGGCGATGTCCTGCCCGGGCACGAAGGCGGGGCCGTTGTTGGGGAAGTTGACCTCGGTCGCGGCGTCCCAGATCGACGCGCCGGTCACCTCGATGGTCTGATCCCCCAGAAACGCCCCGCCGGCGGAAAAGATCCGGTAGGCGAGCGGATCGTCATTGCCGATGAAGGTGTCGTTGGAGGGCAGGACCATCGACAGGAAGGTGAGGTAGTCATTGGCCCCGGCTTCGACGTTGAGCCGGATGCTGGCGGATTCGCCGGGTTCGATCACCGGCGCGCCGGGAAACCCGGCGGGCGCGAGGATGACGCCGCCGACGCTGTCCGGCTGCACCGCCAGCCGTTCGGCCTGGATCACCGAGGGATCGCCGAACTCGGCCAGCCGCTCGATCCCGGGCGAGGCCACCGCGCCGTTGTCGAAGGCGTCAAAGCCCCCGGCGTGGAAGGCCACGTAGAGCGGCGTCAGCGTCAGCCCGCCCGTCGTGGCGGTGTTGGTGACGGTGACGCGGATCGTTAGCGCCTCTGCGGCGCCGGCGCTCAGCGCCGCGGCGCAGAGGACGGCGGCGACCAGTGGTTTTGCAAACATGTTCGTTTCCCTTGGGTTGCGGAAATGGGCTGCGCCCCTTCCGGTGCGTCTGGTTGAAATGCGATGCTGCGGAGACCCGGCAAAAAACGCACCGAATCGCTCATGCGCGAGCCCCACACGCTCTGCACGCCGCCGCGCAACGAAAATGCCGTGAACAGTCCGTTTCTGAAATAAACATTAGTACACGAAAAATTGCGCGGGCCGTGCGGGCGCCTTCACCCTGCGGTCATCGGAGCGGCGAATCTGCGGCGGATTCGGGGCGGATTCGGGGCCGATCCGTGGCGATCGCCGTTTCCCGCCGCCTGATCGCGCCTGATCGCGCCCGATCGTCAGGCCCCGGGCGCCGCGTCCCAGCCCCGCCGGCGGCGCAGGTCGCGGCAATGCCCGAGTATGGCGTAATCGGCGGCGTACCAGTCGCGCAGCGCCGCGACCGCCGCCGCCGACAGCGGCTTCGCCGGGGCGCCGCGATGGCTGCGCTTTGCGCTGGCGGTCAGCGACAGCCCGGCGGGCGCGCCGATCAGGCGTTTGAACTGCGCAAAGCACTCGCCCAGATTTTCCTGAAGGCCGATCAGCAGGATGTCGTCCTCGCGGGCGGCGATTGCGGCCGGGTCGCCCAGATAGTCTTGCAACGTGTCGCGCACATGCTGGATGCCGCGCATCGCCGCCTCCGCCGCCGCGCGGGCGTCGGGATCGGCGGCGACAAGCGCCAGCGCCAGGTCCTCGGGGGTTTCGAAGCGTTTGAAAGCGGCCTCTTCGGCATGCCGCCATGGCTGGAAATTCAGCGGCATGCCCATGCGCTTGCGGCTGTTGAAGGCGCTGACGAAGCGGGACGCGGGGTCGCGCAGCACGAACACCGCCTTTTCGCCGACCGGCACATGCGTCAGCTTGAAACCGTGATCGTGGAGCCTGAGATTGCAATTCAGGCGCCATCTTTCGTGGCGCAGCGCCTCCTTGATCGCGGTGCCGCCGGTCTTGCCGATATGCAGGAAATGCACCGGCGCGCCGCCGGCGAATTTTTCGACCAGCAGGTTTTCCGTGCGGTTGCGCAGTTTCCGCAGCGCCCTCCAGTCCGTGCGGCGGCGCAGGCCCCGTTTCAGCCGATCGATGCTCAAACCGCCTTGCATGGGGGCGCTCCAACTGGATTTTTTCGACAAGACCCGGAAATCATTCGAAGCCAGGGGGTGGCGTTGGGAGCGCGGCGCGCCAGAGAACATTCATCGACTATCGTATGGAAATCGTTCATTTTCAACCCGGAGAGCGACTCCGCGCAAGTTCACCCGTATCCGGGTGTCGCGGGATCAGGAAAACATCGCCCGCAGATCGATGCTGGAGCGTTGCCCCAGATTGCCCCAGTTGTCGCGCAGAAAATCATCCATCGCCGCGCGCCCCGCCGCCTTGAGATTGCACAGCAGCGTCCAGTCCGGCTGCGCCTTGGTGGCGACGCCGAGCTTGGTCATGATCGCGTCATCCATCACCGAATGGATCAGGATGCGCTTCATGGACCCCGCTTCCAGCCGCCCGTCCTCCAGCAGTCGGGACACGAAATCCACCGCCCGCAATTCGCGCAGCAGCGAGGAATTGAAGCTGATTTCATTGACCCGGTTGAGAATGTCGCGGGCGGTGCGCGGGATGTCCTCGCGTTCGATGGGATTGATGTGGACGATCAGCACATCCGCCGATTCGGTTTCGTGAAACAGCGGAAACAGCGCCGGATTGCCGGTGTAGCCGCCATCCCAATAGGCCTCGGTGCGACCGGTTTTCGGATCCTCGATCTCGATCGCCTGAAACATCGTCGGCAGGCAGGCCGAGGCCAGCAGCGCGTCGACGCTGATCTCGCGCTTGCTGAACACCCGGATCTTGCCGTTGCGCACGTTGGTGGCCCCGACGAACAGCTGCGGCGCGCAGTCCCGGCACACCAGATTGAAATCCAGCTCCCGCGTGAGCAGATCGCGCAAGGGGTTCAGATTGAAGGGATTGAGTTCGTAGGGCGAAAACATCCGGCTGAGCGCGTCGCCCACGTGATAGCCGGGGCTGGTCTCGATCACGTCGGCCAGCGCGTCGGTGCTGGGGTTGAAGGCGCGCACCCATTCCAGCATCGGATTGGCCGGGCCGCGCCCCATGCGCGCGATCGACCCCCAGAACCCGTCAAGCGCGGCGCGCGCGCCCTCGCGCCCGCCCGGGTCGCCGCTGGAATCGGTGCGCAGCAGCCCGGATTTGAAGGCGGCGGCGTTCATCGCCCCGGCCGAGGTGGCGGTGACGCCCTCGATCTCCAGCCGCGTTTCGTCCAGCAGCCGGTCCAGCGCGCCCCAGGTGAAGGCGCCATGGGCCCCGCCGCCCTGCAGCGCCAGGTTGACGGTCTTGGTTTGGTGAATCGCGGCCATGCCGGCGCCGCCCCGCTACAGCGCCGTCCAGCCGCCATCCACCGATATGGTCGTGCCGGTGATCTGCGCGGCAGCATCCGAACACAGGAAGGCCACGGTGCCGCCGAGCTGCTCGACGGTGGCGAAATCCTTCG
Organism: Oceanicella sp.; assembly: GCF_056449545.1. Classification (NCBI taxonomy): domain Bacteria; kingdom Pseudomonadati; phylum Pseudomonadota; class Alphaproteobacteria; order Rhodobacterales; family Paracoccaceae; genus Oceanicella; species Oceanicella sp. Next base: position 21,035 of record NZ_JBWOMN010000001.1, read on the forward strand.
AGGGCTGGCGCGCCAGCATGACCTCGCGGATCACCTCCTCGCGGCTCATGCCGTATTCGGCCATGGTGTCGGGGATCTGCGCCTCGACCAGCGGGGTCAGCACGTAGCCCGGGCAGATGGCGTTGCAGGTGATCGGCTCCTCGGCGGTTTCCAGCGCCGTGACCTTGGTGAGCCCGACAACGCCGTGCTTGGCCGCCACATAGGCGGATTTGAACGGCGAGGCGGTGAGCCCGTGCGCCGAGGCGATGTTGACGACCCGCCCCCAGCCCTGCTGGCGCATCAGCGGCAGCGCCGCGGCGGTGGTGTGGAATGACGAGGACAGGTTGATGGCGATGATGGCGTCCCATTTCGCGGTCGGGAAGGCGTCGATCGGGGCCACGTGCTGGATGCCGGCGTTGTTCACCAGGATATCCACCGCCCCCAGCGCGCCCGCGGCCTGTTCCACCAGCGCCCGGCACTGGTCGCCGTCGGACATGTCGGCCTGGACATAGATGACGCGGGCTCCGGTCCCGGCGGCGATCTCGGCCGCCAGCGCGTGGTCCTCGGGGCGGTCGGTGAAGGAATTCAGCGCCACGTTGACGCCGAGCTTCGCCAGTTCCCGCGCCACCCCCAGCCCGATGCCGGAGTTGGACCCGGTGACGATGGCGGTTTTTCCCTGCAAAGACATGATGCGCCTTTCCTCGATGGCCAATAGGATCGCCGGGGCGGCGCGCCGCCCGCGTGCCGGGCCTGTCTACGCAGTCGCGGCGAAAAAGGCGAGCCGATGCCGCGCCGCACGCGCGGCAGGCGCGCGACGGGCGCGCGGCGGGCGCGTGTCGGGCGGGCGGCAGGCGGGCGGCGGGCGCGCTGGGCGGGCGCGCGACGGGCGGAGGCGCGATGATCGGCGTTCAGGAGGCGCGCCAAAAAAAAACGCCCTCCGAAGAGGGCGTTGAGTGTTTGAGGCAGGTTTCATACAGGCAAGAAACCTATCGAGCAGTGGTGGCAGGATACGGAAACAAGCCTCTGCCGCGCAAGAAAAAACTTTGCGCCGCCAATGCGGGGCGAGAGTGCGGCAACTCTGCCACGGGGCGCCGGGCGACAGGTGACGGCGGCGGTTGAGCGGGCCGGAAAAGGGACAGGCGGAACATGCAGGGAATGCGGTTGGCGTTGGCTTTGGCGCTAGGTCTGGGGGCGGCGCCCATATGCGGCGGCGCCGCCATGGCGGCGGAACACGGGATCGCGATGCATGGCGAACCGGCGCTGGCGCCGGGATTCGCCGCGCTGCCTTACGCGAATCCGGACGCGCCGCGGGGCGGGCGAATCGTTTTCGGCGAAGTCGGGGGATTCGATTCGCTCAATCCCTACGTCATCAAGGGCCGCGCGCCCTGGGGGGTGCGCACCCACAGCGTCGAATCGCTGATGGGGCGCAGCTGGGACGAACCCTTCACGCTGTACGGCCTGCTGGCCGAAAGCGTCGAGACCCCGCCCGACCGGTCCTGGGTCGAATTCACCCTGCGCGCGGCGGCGCGGTTCTCGGACGGCTCGCCGGTGACGCTCGACGACGTGATCTGGTCCATGGAGACCTTGGCGGAAAAGGGGCGCCCGGGGTATCGGAGTTCATGGAAGAAGATCGCGCGAGTGGAACGGCGCGGGGATCGCGCGGTGCGCTTTCATTTCAACGCCCCGGACCGGGAGATGCCGCTGATCCTCGGCCTGCGCCCGATCCTGAAGCGGGCGCGTTTCGAGGGCCGCGATTTCGCCGAGTCGACGCTGGAGCCGCTGATCGCCTCGGGCCCCTATGTGGTGGCTGATTTCGAACCCGGGCGATTCATTTCGTTCAAGCGCAATCGCGACTACTGGGGCGACGGGCTGGGCTTCAACGCCGGGCGCAATAATTTCGACGAGATCCGCTACGAGTATTTCAAGGACGACAATTCGCGCTTCGAGGCCTTCAAGGCCGGCGTGGTCACGGTGTTTCGCGAGGGCGACCCGGTGCGCTGGATCGAGGGCTATGATTTCCCCGCGGCGCAGCGCGGCGAGGCGGTGAAATCCGAGATCCCCAACAAGCGCCCCACCGGCATGACCGGCTTCGTGTTCAACGAGCGCCGGGCGATCTTCGCCGACCGCCGGGTGCGCGAGGCGCTGGCGCTGGCCTTTGATTTCGAATGGGTGAACCGCACGTTGAACCGCGACGCCTACAAGCGGATCCGGAGCTTTTTCGACAATTCGCCGCTGGGGTTCTCGGGGCCGGCGACGGGGCGCGAGGCGGCGCTGCTGGCGCCCTTCGCGGCGGATCTGCCGGCGGGCGCGCTCGACGGCGGTTTCGCCTGGCCCGTGACCGACGGGTCCGGGCGCAACCGGCGCAACCTGCGCAAGGCGCGCGCGCTGCTGGAGGCGGCGGGCTGGAAAGTGCGCGACGGGGTGCTGCGCAACGCGCAGGGCGCGCCGTTTCGCTTCGAGATCCTGCTGCGCGGCGGATTCTACGAACCGGTCTCGGCGGTGTTCGTCGACGGGCTGAAGACGCTGGGCATCGAGGCCGGCATCCGCAGCATCGACTCGGCGCAGTATCAGCGGCGGCTGACGGATTACGATTACGACATGATCGTCAACGGCTGGGCCATGTCGCTGAGCCCCGGCAACGAACAGCGGTTCTACTGGGGATCGACGGGGGTCGAGACCCCGGGCACGCGCAACTACATGGGCGTCGCCAGCCCGGCGGTCGAGGCGGCGATCGATGCGTTGCTGGCGGCGCGGGACGCGGCGGATTTCATCGCCGCGGCGCGGGCGCTCGACCGGGTGCTGACCACCGGGATCCACGTGATCCCGCTATGGCATTCGCCGGTGTCCCGGGTGGCCCATCGCGCCGATCTGCGATATCCGGCGCGCATCCCGCTTTATGGCGACTGGACCGGGTTCCTGCCTGACGTCTGGTGGCAGACGCCATGATCCGGCGCCGCCGAGGGCGGCGGCCGGGGCGTGCCTCAGCCCAGGATCAGCACCGCCGCGAGGGTCCACATCAGCGCGCCGACGCCGAAATCAAGCCAGCGCCAGGCGGCGGGGTCGGCGAATGCCGGGGCCAGCAGGCGGGCGCCGTAGCCCAGCGCGAAGAAGAACGCGAAAGAGGCCAGCGTCGCGCCGCCGCCGAAGGCCAGCCGCGCCGATCCCGCGAACTGCGCCCCCACCGCGCCGATCAGCGCCAGCGTGTCCAGATACACATGCGGATTGAGCCAGGTCAGCGCCAGCGTGGTCAGCAGCGCCGCGCGGCGGGTCATGACCGGGGGCGCGCCCCCGACGGGCAGCGAGGCGCCGGTCGCGGCGGCGCGAAACCGCAGCGCGCCGTAGACGAACAGAAACGCCGCGCCCCCCCAGGTCATGGCGGTCAGCATCCAGGGGACGCCTTGCGCCAGCGCCCCGAACCCCGCCACCCCGAGCGCGATCAGCACGGCGTCCGACAGCGCGCAGATCAGGCAGATGGCGAACACATGTTCGCGCCGCAGGCCCTGGCGCAGCACGAAGGCGTTCTGGGCGCCGATGGCCAGGATCAGGCTGATGCTGGCGCCAAACCCGGTCGCTGCCGCGCCGAACACTCCGGCTCAGACCTTGGCGGGGGGTTTTCGCGAAGGCGGGCGGGCGGCGGGCTTCTTCGCCGCCCCCTTGGCGGCGCCCCGCGTCGCGACGGTCTTGCCGTTGCCCGGGGGCTTGCTCGCCGCCTTCATCTGCGCGGCGCGCTCCTCGGGCGTGGGCGGGATCACCAGCCCGGCGGAGATCACCAGCTTGGCGGCCTCCTCGACGCTCATGTCCAGCAGCACCACGTCCTGCACCGGCACGAACAGCAGGAAGCCCGAGGTGGGGTTTGGCGTGGTCGGCAGGAACACGCTCATCATCTTGTCGTCGGGGGTCTTGGCGAGGATCTCCCCCCGCGTGTCGGTGGACACGAAGGCGATGGCCCAGAGATCCCGGCGCGGGTATTCGATCAGGCAGGCGTGCTGGAACGAGCTTTTCGACTGGCTCAGCACGGTCTCGACGATCTGCTTCAGGGCGTTGTAGATCGACCGCACGATGGGCATGCGTTCGACCCAGCGTTCCGCCAGATGCACCAGCTGGCGGCCGAACAGGTTCTTGGTCAGCGAGCCCACCAGCGCCGTGAACAGCACGAAGACCACGACGCCGAAGCCGGGGATGTCCGTGCCCAGATAGGTGGACGGATTGTAGGCGGCGGGCACCCAGGGCACGATCTGGCGATCCACGAAGGTGATCACCGTCCAGATCAGGTAGATGGTCAGGATCACCGGCGCCACCAGGATCAGCCCGGTGAGGAAGTTGCTGCGCGCGCGTTGCCAGAGCGAGCGGCGGGGCGCCGGCTTGCGCCGTCTGCTGCGCTTTTGCGTGGCCATGGATCGGCTCCGTATCATGTGAAGCGCGATCAGGCGCGGGGCCCGGACGCGGCGTTTCGATCTCGATGCGTATCCGTTACCTAATAGCCCCGGGCGCGTTCGACAACATGCAACAGCGGCTCGCCCCGCGCCGCGCGGGCGATCTGCGCCACCAGCGCCGCGGCGGCTGTGTCCGGGCGGGTGGCCGAGGCGATATGCGGGGTGACGGTGATCTTCGGGTGGTCCCAGAAGGGATGCGCGCGGGGCAGGGGTTCGTCGCGAAACACGTCGAGCGTGGCGTGGGACAGCCGCCCCGCGTCAAGCGCCGCGATCAGCGCCGCGTCGTCGATCAGCGCGCCGCGCCCGGGGTTGAGCACCGCCGCGCCCCTGGGCATCAGCGCCAGCCGCTCGGCGTTCAGCAGGTTTTCGGTCGCGGCGGTGCGCGGCAGCAGCAGCACCAGAATCTCCGCCCTGGCCAGCGTTTCGGCCAGCGCCCCGGGGCCGGACAGGCATGCGAGTCCGGGGATGGTCCTGGGGCTGCGCGCCCAGCCGGTCACCTTGAAGCGCAGCGCCGCAAGCGCGCGCGCGGCGTCGGCGCCCAGTTCGCCCAGTCCCAGGATGCAGACCCGGCGCTGGCGGGCCAGCGGCGGGTGATCCTGCGGCCAGTCGCCTTTGGCCATGGTCAGGTGGCGGTCCATGCCCAGATGATGGCGCAGCACATGCCCGACGACCCATTCGGTCATGCCCTCGGTCAGCCCGTGTTCGACCATGCGGGTCAGCGGCGCCTTCAGGGTCGGGTTGGCGATCATGGTCTCCACCCCGGCCCACATGTTGAGCGCGGCGCGCAGCCGGGTGTAGGGGGTGAAATCCTGCACCGGGCCCTCGGGGCTGCAGATGATGAGATCGACCTCGGCCGGGGCCGTCTCGGCCGGATCCATGACCAGCCGCATGTCCAGCCCGGCGGCCCGCGCCGCCTGATCCAGATGCGCGCGCCAGACCGCGCGCTGCGACGGGGGGCCGCCGAAAAGAACGGTGAGGGTCATGGCGCGGGCTCCGGGCGTCGATGGGCTGAAGGGGGAATGCGGCGGCGTGCGGTCAGCGCGGGCGGTGGACATGGGCCGACTGGATCAGCCCGAAGGCGATCAGCAGCACCAGCATCGCCGAGCCGCCATAGCTGACCAGCGGCAGCGGCACGCCGACCACCGGCGCCAGCCCGGTCACCATGGCCATGTTGACGGCGAAGAAAAAGAAGAAAGTCGCGGTCAGTCCGCCGGTCAACAGCGCCCCGAAGCGATTGCGGTTGGACATCATCGACAGGGTGCAGAACAGCACGATCAACCCGTAGAGCGTCAGCAGCGACAGCCCGCCCACATAGCCGAATTCCTCGGCCAGGGTGGTGAAGATGAAATCGGTCTGCTTTTCGGGCAGGAAATCCAGCCGGCTCTGGGTGCCCTGCATGAAGCCGCGTCCCGACAGTCCGCCGGAACCGAAGGCGATCTTGGACTGGGTGATGTGATAGCCGGCCCCCAGCGGGTCCTGCGACGGGTCGAGAAACACCTCGATGCGGCGGAACTGGTAATCCTTGATCAGCTGCCAGTCGGTTCCGCGCGAATACATCACCGCGCTGACCAGCCCGACGATGGCGGCGATCGCGGCGGCGAAATACCACAGGCTGACCCCGGCGAGAAACATCACCACCCCGCCCCCCGCCGCCAGCAGGATCGCGGTGCCCAGATCCGGCTGCTTGAGCACCAGCGCCATGGGCAGGCCGATCAGCGCCAGCGGCGGCAGCAGCCACAGCGGGTGCGAGGTCCGGTCCCGCCCCAGCCAGTCGTAATACCGCGCCAGCGCCATCACCAGCGCCACCTTCATCAGTTCGGAGGGCTGCAGCTGCATGAAGCCGAGATCGATCCAGCGCTGGGCGCCCATGCCGGTGGCGCCGATCAGGTCCACCGCCACCAGCAGCCCGACCCCGCCCAGATAGGCCAGCGGGGCCATGGACCGCCAGAACCGCACATGCACCATCGCCACCGTCATCATCAGCACCACGCCCATGGCGAAGCGGATCATCTGCCGGCTCGCCCAGGGATCGAAGGAGCCGCCGGCCACGGAATACAGCATCAGGAAGCCGATCCCCGACACCGCGCAGATCAGCAGCGCGATCGCCCAGTTGAAGCGCAGCAGCTTGCCCGCGAGCGTCAGCGGCGCCTCGCGCGGGTGCAGCCCCGCGGCCATCAGGCGCGGCTCCGGCCGGGATCGCGGCGCGGCGCGCCGCCGGGCGCCGGCGGGGCGGCGTCGGGATCGGGACCCCGGCCGGGGTCGCGATCGGGGCGGGGCGTCGGGGGGCGGATGCGCTGTTCCATGATCTTGCGCCGCTCCGCCTGCGGATAGGCGGAGAGCGGCGGCTCGCCTTCCCACAGCGCGCGCATCATCACGTCGCGCGCGATCGGGGCGGCGACCGAAGACCCGCCGCCGCCATGTTCGACCACCACCGCCACCGCGTATTTCGGCGCGTCAAAGGGGGCGAAGGCGACGAACAGCGCGTGGTCGCGGCGCTTCCAGGGCAGGTCGCGGTTGCGGATCACCCCGGCGGCGCGTTCGGCCTTGGTGATGCGGCGCACCTGCGAGGTGCCGGACTTGCCGGCCATGCGCACGTCCTCGGCGACGATGCGCATGCGCCGCGCGGTGCCGCGCGACCCGTTGACCACGCCATACATGCCGTCGCGCACCATGCGCAGATGCGCAGGATTGACGTCAAGCGGCGGCGCCGAGGGCGCCGGCAGCAGCTGTTCTTCGCGTGCGCGCACCAGCCGCGGCGCCACCGCGCGCCCCGAGGCGATGCGCGCGGTCATCACCGCCAACTGCAGCGGCGTGGCCAGCACATAGCCCTGGCCGATGCCGGAATTGATGGTGTCGCCGATGCGCCACGCCTGGTCGTAGACCCGCCGCTTCCAGTCGGTGGAGGGGATCAGCCCGCCGCGCAAGGCGGGCAGCGGCAGGTCGGGCTTCACCCCCAGCCCCAGACGCCGCGCCATGCCGGCGATGGCGTCGATGCCGACCCGCTTGGCGGTCTCGTAGAAGAACACGTCGCAGGATTGGGTGATCGCCTCGTCGAGCTTGAGCTTGCCATGGCCGCCGCGCCGCCAGCAGTGGAAGGTCTGCTTGCCGAGCTTGTAGCGCCCGTTGCAGAAAATCCGTTCCGCCGGGTCCAGCACCCCGGCCTCCAGCGCCGCCAGCGCCACGGTCATCTTGAAGGTGGAGCCCGGCGGGTACTGGCCCGAGGCGGTCTTGTTGGCCAGCGGGCGGTAGGGGTCGTCCATCAGCGCCCGCCAGTTCTTGCTCGATATGCCGAACACGAACTGGTTGGGGTCGTAGCCGGGCGACGAGGCCATGGCCACCAGATCCCCGGTGGCGATCTCCACCATCACCACGGCGGCGCTTTCGCCGTCGAGCCGTTCCATGGCGTAGCGCTGCAGGGCGAGGTCGGTGGTGACCTGGAGGTCGGCGCCCGGGTCGCCTTCCCGGCGGTCCAGTTCCCGGATCACCCGGCCCAGCGCGTTCACCTCGATGCGGCTGATCCCGGCGGCGCCGCGCAGCGGGGTCTCGGCGCGAAGCTCCAGCCCGGATTTGCCGATCTGGAAATCCGGGATCTCCAGCAACGGGGTGCGGCCCTTGTCGGCCTTCAGCTCGCGCTCGCTCACCCGGCCCACATAGCCGATGACATGGGCGAGGGTGTCGGCCTCGGGATAGTAGCGGGTCAGGCCGACCTCCACGTCGATGCCGGGCAGGGCGGGGGCGTTGGCGTTGACCCGGGCGAACTGGTCCCAGGTCAGGTTCTCGGTGACCGCCACGGGCACGAAGCGGGCGGTGCCGCGCATCTTGCGCAGGACCTTTTCGCGTTCTCGATCGGTGATCGGGATCAGCAGCGCCAGCTTGTCGAGCACCGCCTCCACGTCGCCGGCCTGTTCGCGCACGATGGTGATGCGGTAGTTCTGCCGGTTGAGCGCCAGCGGCGCGCCGTTGCGATCGAATATCTGCCCGCGCGCCGGGGGCAGCAGGCGGATGTTGATGCGGTTTTCCTCGGCCAGCAGGCGGAATTCGGCGGATTGCTCCACCTGAAGCTGGTGCATGCGCCAGCCCAGCACGCCCAGCATCCCGGCCTGCGCCCCCAGCAGCATCAGCCCGCGCCGGGTGATCGCCGGGTTGCCGAAGCGGCCGCGATTGGCGTCAAAGCTCATCGCGGATCCCCCCGCGGGGCGTCGGTCTGGGAATCCCGGCCGCGCTGCAGGCCCACATAGCGCAGCAGCGCCGCCACCAGCGGGAAACTGGCGACGGTCAGCAGCCAGCGCTCGGCGAGGTCGATCAGCGGCGGCGGGTCGGCGAAGCTCAGCAGCATCAGCAGCCACGGGATCAGCAGCGTCGCGCCGGCGCCGAGGCCGGCGGCCAGCCAGTCGCGCCAGACGCTGCGCGCCAGCCCGTGGCGGCGCGCCTGACGGGCGCGCAGCTTCAGCGCCTCGTAGGTCAGCATCAGCCCCAGCGCCCCGGCGCCCAGCGGGCCGCCGAGCAGGGCGTCCTGGATCAGCGCCAGCGCGAACACCGTCAGCGGCCCCGCCACGTCGGGGCGGCGCAGCGCGAAGAACGCCAGCACGCAGTAGAACAGGTCCGGCGAGCCCGCATCCGCCGGGCGCAGCCCCAGCGGCGCCAGCTGCACGATCAGCGCGGCGAAGCCGGCCGCCAGCAGCACGACGCCGCCAAAGACGTTGTCGATGGTTTTCGACGCGTCGCTCATTGGCCGCCCTGCGCCAGCGGCTGTCCGCCCGCGTCCGTCTGCGGGGCGCCCGGGATCGGGGGCTGAGGCGCCGGCGGGGCCGGGCGGCGGTCGATCAGCCCGCCGGGGCGGTCGATCTCGGTTTCGGGCGCGTAGCGCAGCACTCGCACGAATTCCAGCCGGGCGAAATCCGCCGACAGCCGCGCGCGCGGCGTCCCCGAGGCGCCGACCACCGCCATGCCCACCGGCACGTCGGGCGGGAACACCCCGCCGTCGCCCGAGGTGACGATGCGATCGCCGGGGGACACGCCCTCGGGGTCTTCGAGGAATTCCAGCTTCGGCGCGCCGGTGGCGTCGCCGCCGAGGATCGCGCGCCGGCCCGAGGGGCGGATCAGCACCGGAATGCGGCTGGAGTAATCGGTGACGAACAGGATGCGCGCGGCGTGCCGCCCGACGCCGACCACCCGGCCCACCAGCCCGGCGCCGTCCACCACCGCCGCGCCGTCCTGCACCCCGTCGCGATAGCCGACATTGACCAGCCCGGTCTGCAGGAACGGCCCGCCGGAATCGGCGATCACCTCGCCGGTGATGAAGCCGGCGGCGGGCGCCAGGCGCACGTTGTTGAGCGCCCGCAGGCTGGCGTTTTCCTGTTCGCGCTGCTGGGCCACCTCGCGCCAGGCGCGCAGGCGCTGGATTTCGCGGCGCAGTTCGGCGTTCTGCTGGTAGACCCGGGTGATCTTTTCGTAATCGGTGAACAGGTCGCTCATGAAGCGCGCCGGCCCGGCGGTCCATTCCATGGCCGGGCGCAGGGCCTCCACCGCCGACATGCGCAGGCGTTCGGCGCGCGGGTTGTCGATGCGCCACAGCACGAACGTCGCCAGCAGCGCGAGGCTCAGCACGAAGACCAGCACCCGGCGCAGGGCGCGGGTCATTTCCTTGCTGCGAATGCGTCCGTCGCTGCTCACGCAGGATCTCCGTCAGGCCCGGCGCGGGGGCCGGGTCGCGCCTCCCGAACTCGCCTTCAGCGCGAATCGGGGCGCCGGGCGGTTCAGGACTTGTAGCTCAGAATATGCATGAGGTCCTTCTCATGCTCCAGCGCCTTGCCGGTGCCCAGCGCCACGCAGCTGAGCGGCTCCTCGGCCACGGTGATCGCCAGCCCGGTCTGTTCGCGCAGGGCCAGATCCAGATCGCCCAGCAGCGCGCCGCCGCCGGTGAGCATCACGCCCCGCTCGACGATGTCGGCGGCCAGGTCCGGGGGGGTGGCCTCGAGGGCGCTCATCACCGCTTCCTTGATCGCCTGCACCGGTTCGGCCAGCGCCTCGGCGATCTGGCCCTGGGTGACCTCGGTTTCCTTGGGGATGCCGGTCATCAGGTCGCGGCCGCGGATCTCCAGCGATTGCCCGCGTCCGTCCGAGGGCATGCGCGCGGTGCCGATGGCGGTCTTGATTCGCTCCGACGTGGCCTCGCCGATGAGGATGTTCTGCTTGCGCCGCAGGAACGAGATGATCGCCTCGTCCATCTTGTCGCCGCCCACCCGCACCGAGCGCGCATAGACGATGTCGCCGAGGCTGAGCACCGCCACCTCGGTGGTGCCGCCGCCGATGTCCACCACCATGGATCCGGTGGCCTCGGTGATCGGCATGCCGGCGCCGATGGCCGCCGCGATCGGTTCGGGGATCAGCGCCGCGCGGCGCGCGCCGGCGGCCATGACGCTTTCGCGAATGGCGCGTTCTTCCACCGGCGTCGCGCCGTAGGGCACGCAGCAGATGATCTTGGGCGAGGCCCAGGAGCCGCGCTTGTGCACCTTGCGGATGAAATGCTTGATCATTTCCTCGGCCACGTCGAAATCGGCGATGACCCCGTCGCGCATGGGCCGAATCGCCTGAATCGAGCCCGGCGTGCGGCCAAGCATCAGCTTGGCGTCCTCGCCCACGGCCAGGACCTCTTTCTTGCCGTCCTTCACCGCGAAGGCCACGACCGAGGGTTCGTTCAGCACGATGCCCCGGCCCTTGACGTAGACCAGCGTGTTCGCCGTGCCCAGGTCAATCGCCATGTCGGACGAGAACGCGCCCAGAATGCTGCTCAGCATCTATTTGTCCTTTTAGCGCGGTCCGACCGTGCTCGCGCCAGTGAATGAGGCCGAAGCCGACCCCGGCATCGGGCCGTGTCGGGCCAGATCTGGGATCGAGGTTCGGATCGGTGTTGGGCTTTGTATATAGAGAGCCGGGCAGACCGTCGCAAAAGGATTCTTCGCCGGAGCGGCTTCGCCTGTCGCCCGCCGCCGCCAGTCGCGGCGGATCGGGGCGCGGGCCCGCGGATCCGGGCCGGGCGGGGCGTTCGCGGCCGCGGCGGACTCGACAATCTCGCAGTGCAGCATAGACTTGCGACGTGGATGCGCGGGGCTGGCGGGCGCGCCGACGAGGGGATCGCAGGTGGTTGGAATGACGATGAAGACCGACGGGGCCGCGGGGGCGAAATCCGCCGCCGCCGGCGCGGCGCGTGATCGCGCCGCCGGGCCCGCGCCGCGGCGCATCGCGGTGATCGGCGCGGGGGCCTGGGGCACGGCGCTGGCCCTGGCCGCGGCGCGGGCCGGGCGCGACGTGCGGCTGTGGGCGCGGTCGCGGCAAACCGTCGCGACGATCGCCGAATCGGGCCGCAATTCGCCCTGTCTGCCGGATCATCCGATTCCCGCGCGGGTTGAGGCGACCGCCGATCTCGCCCACGCCCTGGACGGGGCCGGGGCGGCGGCGCTGGTCATCCCCTCGCAGCATCTGCGCGGGGTCTGCGCCGCGCTGGCGCCCCATTGCCCGCCCGACCTGCCGCTGATGATCTGCGCCAAGGGGGTGGAGGCGGGCACGCATCTGCTGATGGCCGAACTGGTCGCGCAGGAACTGCCCGGGCGCCCCTGCGCCGTGCTTTCGGGACCGAGCTTCGCGGTCGAGGTCGCCGAGGGCCTGCCCACCGCCGTCACCATCGCCGCGCATGACCCGGCGCTGGCGGCGCGGCTGGCGGCGGCGTTCGGGTCGCGCAGCTTTCGCCCCTATGTCTCGGACGACGTGACAGGGGTGGAGATCGGCGGCGCCGCCAAGAACGTCATCGCCATCGCCTGCGGGGTGGCCACGGGGCTGGGGATGCGCGCCAACACCCGCGCCGCGCTGATCACCCGCGGGCTGGCGGAGATGCAGGCGCTGGCCGCCGCCATGGGCGCGCGGGCCGAAACGCTCGCCGGCCTGTCCGGGCTCGGCGATCTGGCGCTGACCTGTTCCTCGGAACAGTCGCGCAACATGGCCTTCGGCAAGGCGCTGGGCGAGGGCGGCGACGCGGCGGCGCTGCTGGCGCGGGGGCGCGCGGTGGTGGAGGGCGCGGCGAATGCGGTCTCGGTCACCGATCTGGCCCGCGCCCATGGCGTGGAGATGCCGATCTGCGAGGCGGTGCGCGCGGTGATCGAGGACGGCGCGCCGCTGGACGCGGCCATCGAATCGCTGATGACGCGGCCGCTGCGCGGCGAACCCTGATGCGACAGGCTCTGGAGCCCGCCGCGCGCGGGCGATAGGCTGCGCGAACCATCACGCCAGCGAGGGAATCCAGCCCATGAGCGCCACGCCCACCGACGCGATCCTGCGACGCGACAAATTCGATCTGCCCGAGGGCGTGATCTATCTCGACGGCAATTCGCTGGGCCCGCTGCCGCGCCACGTGCCCGCGCGCCTTGCCCGCGCGGTCGAGGCCGAATGGGGCGGGCTGCTGATCCGCGGCTGGAACGCGGGCTGCGACGGGCTTGGCTGGCTCGACCTGCCGGCCCGGGTCGGCGATCGGATCGCGGCGCTGATCGGGGCCGAGGCAGGCCATGTCATCGCCGGGGATTCGACCACCGTCAACGTGGTGAAAACCCTGTCGGCGGCGCTGCGCCTGCGCCCGGGTCGCAAGATCATCCTGTCGGACAGCGGCAATTTCCCCACCGATCTTTACGCGGCGCGGGAACTCGCCGCCGCGCTGGGGCAGGGGCATGAACTGCGCGTGGTCGCGCCCGAGACGGTGGCCGGCGCCATCGACGACCGCGTCGCCGTGCTGATGCTGACGCAAATCGACTACCGCAGCGGCCGGCGCCACGACATGGCGGCGCTGACCGCGCTGGCCCATGACGCCGGCGCGCTGACGCTGTGGGATCTGGCGCATTCCGCCGGGGCGCTGCCGGTGGATCTTGCCGGGGCGGGCGCCGATTTCGCCGTGGGCTGCGGCTACAAATATCTCAATGGCGGCCCGGGCGCGCCGGCCTTCGCCTATGCGGCGCCGCGCCACGCGGACCGGATGGCCTCGGCGATCGCCGGCTGGATGGGCCATGCGGCGCCTTTCGAATTCGACCCGGCCTACCGCCCCGCCCCCGGCGCCGACCGGCTGCGGGTCGGCACCCCGCCGGTGCTGTCGATGATCGCGCTGGAGGCGGCGCTGGAGCTTTGGCAGGACATTGACATGAACGCCCTGCGCGCGCGCTCCATCGCGCTGACGGACCTGTTCATCGCCGAGGTCGAGCGCCGCTGCGCCGGCGAGGGCCTGACGCTGGCCAGCCCCCGGGATGGCGCCGCGCGCGGCTCGCAAGTGTCGTTTCGCCACCCCGAGGCCTACGCGGCGATGCAGGCGCTGATCTCGCGCGGGGTGATCGGCGATTTTCGCGCGCCCGACGTGATGCGCTTCGGCTTCGCGCCGCTCTACGTGAGCGAAACGGACGCGCGCGACGCGGCGGCGCATCTGGAGACGGTCCTGAAGCGCCGCCTGTGGGATCGCCCCGCGTTCCGGGTGCGCGCCAAGGTGACGTGAGTCGCGCGCGCCGGCGCAAATGCCCTTGCAACACCCCGGCGCGCCGGTATAAATCCCCGCACCGGAGAGGTGGCCGAGCGGTCGAAGGCGCACGCCTGGAAAGCGTGTATAGGGGCAACTCTATCGCGGGTTCGAATCCCGCTCTCTCCGCCATTGTCCTGTGAGGAATTTTTCTCCGTCCCCGCAGACCCCAAGTTTTCCCCTTGTTTTCAAGGGTTAAGCGGGCCGGCCATTCACCTTCGACCGCGCGAAATGCCTAAAATCGGTCTCTCCGGGCCGTTATTCTCTGAACCTCATGACTGCGGTGATTTGATGAATTTTTCGCAACGTAGTGAAATCACATCATTATTTTGTAACGCAACCTGAACACTTCGATGGCGGTCGCGTTTGCCGACAATCGACCCGGGTCGGACGTTCGCCAGGTGCCGGTTCACTTCGCTTCCAGCGATCCAGGTTGGTGCAATCAGTCGACAGGAATGCCGTTGGTGCTGGAGCATTCGGCCGCTGTAATTTCCCGCTCGCCAAGTTCGATCATGTCGGTGCCGTTGCGAAGCCACTTTGACAGGACCTCTGTCGCGTCTTCGACCTGCTCCAGTTTTCGCAACGCGCATTCCCATACCGTTGCGACGCGCCAGCCGGTCTCGAGGAGTGAGTCCCGCACCGCGATGTCCCGCGCAACGTTGGCCGAGAACTTGGCCTGCCAGAACTCCGGGCGCGTGGCGGGAGTCGTGGCATAGCGGCACCCCTCATGCCGATGCCAGAAGCATCCGTGCACGAATACGACGGCCCGGTACCTTGGCAGCACGAGGTCGGGGCGGCCGGCGACGTTCTTCGCATGCAGGCGATAGCGGAAGCCGCAGGCGTGCAGCGCCCGGCGCAATACGCGTTCCGGCTTCGTGTTCCTGCCCCTGATCCCGGCCATCATCCGAGAGCGGGTCTGTTTGTCTACGATATCTGTCACGTGCACCCTGGTCTTTGTTCTGGAACCTGGTATACACCGGCTGAATGAATTTCGTCAGGAGTCTGATTTGCCTTCCACTTTCGGCATCGTCGATCTGTTTGCTGGTCCGGGAGGACTTGGCGAGGGCTTTGCCTCCCTCGTCCAAGAAGGCCATGCGCCGTTCAGGATCCGGATCTCGGTCGAGAAGGAGGCATCGGCTCACCGGACTCTGAGGCTGCGCGCGTTCCTGCGCGAGTACCGGGCGCGTAACGGCGCCTTGCCCGACCAGTTCATCGATTTCCATGCGGGGCTTGTCCCCGAGCCGGATTGGTCCGAGGTCGACGCCGAAGCGTGGCAGCTAGCCATTGATGAGGCTCGTGCACTCGAACTCGGCACTGAGGCTGCTGCGACGGCTATTGACGGTGCCATCGCGAAGCTGCGCAAAAACCATGATGATACGATTCTGATCGGCGGACCGCCCTGTCAGGCTTATTCCCTGGTGGGGCGCGCCCGGGCGAAGGGCAAGATCGGCTATGTGCCTGAAGAGGATGAGCGGCACTACCTGTTCCGAGAGTACATCCGCGTGCTCGACAGGCTTCGTCCCGCCGCTTTCGTGATGGAAAACGTCAAGGGCATGCTGTCCTCGACCGTCGAAAGCCGACTTGTCTTCGATATGTTGATGGAGGACCTGTCCTCGCTTGGTACGGGCAAAGATCATCACTACGAGCTGTTCGCCGTCCGGCTGGAAAATGGAAAAGCCAGCCTGCAAGAAGTAGCGCGACCGTCTGATTTCATTGTGCGCGCCGAGGAATTCGGGGTCCCGCAACGGCGCCACAGGGTGATCATCGTCGGAATTCGGTCCGACCTTGCGGGCAAGGCTGCGCGCGCCGGGATTGCCGTCTCGGGCCTGACGCGAACGGTCAGTGACGTGATCGGGACCATGCCCGACCTGCGCAGCGGCATCAGTCGTGGTCGAGACGATTCATCGGCGTGGCAAAACGAGGTTGTCGAAGCGGCGAAACTCCTGGCCAAAATCCACAAGGGGAAAGAGAACACTCCGCTTCGGGAGGCGTTCTCATCCGTTGCCAAGCGAATGAAGTCGGGAGCGCCGAGCCGTCGGACTTCGTCATGCCTGCCGGATGGCTATGGCACCTCGAACGATGAACTGCTGCGCTGGCTCGAGCGGCCGGACCTGCGTGCCATTGCCCAGCACGAGACGCGCGGGCACATGGCGTCAGACTTGGGGCGGTATCTGTTCGTGTCCGCATTCGGGCAGGTGCATCGCTACAGTCCCAAGGCCGCAGACTTTCCGCCGGAACTGTATCCGGATCACCGGAGTTGGAGCACCGGCGCCTTCAATGACAGGTTCAGGGTCCAGCTTGCGCACGAGCCCTCGACGACCATCACCAGCCACATCTCGAAGGACGGGCACTACTTCATCCACCCCGATCCGGCCCAGTGCCGCAGCCTGACG
>NZ_JBWOMN010000002.1:0-15095 GCF_056449545.1 Oceanicella sp.
GAGCCCGGCCAGCACCGCCTCGGCCTGGGTCAGCCGGGCCACCGCGGCGTCGGACAGCTGGTTGAAGCTGTCGGCGGCGGCGGTGATGCTGGTCAGCGTCGGCTCGGCGCTGGCGAAGGCGGTTTCCACCGCGTCGAGCGCGCCTTCGGCCTGAACCAGCCGCGCCTCGGCGGCGTCGCCGACCGCGATCAGCCGGTCGGCGGCCTTGCCGGCGCGCGCGCCCACGTCGTTGACGGCGGTCTCGATGGCGCCGGCGGTGGCGTCCACCTGGTCGATCAGCCCCGGCAGCTTGCCGGCCATAAGCGCGTTGGCGGACTGGAAGGCGGTCTCGGCCTCGGTCAGGGCGCCGGTGGCCGCGTCGATGGCCGCGCCCGACCGCTCGATCGCCTGCCTGGCCGCCAGCAGCGTGTCATCGGCGTTGCCAAGCGTCGCCGCGGCGCTGCCCGCCAGCCCGTCGAGCTGATCGGTGAAGCCGGAGATGGATTTCGCCGCCCCGGAAATGTCGCCCGACACGCCGGAGAAATCGGCCAGCGTCTTGTCCAGCGTCGCCGAGGCGCTTTCGAGATTGGCCATGATGACGTTGAAGGATTGCCGGTTTTCGGGGGACACCAGACCGCGCACCTCCCGCAGCAGCGCCGTGGCCTCGCTCAGCAGCTTGGGCGTGTTGTCGACGATGGATTGGATGGCGGATTTTTCGGACTTGATCACCGGCACGCCCGGAACCTGGTCGCGCAGCAGCGGCGCGTCGGCGCCGCCCCCCGACAGCGACACGTAGGACACCCCGGTGACGCCCCGGGATTCCAGCTTGGCCACGGTGTCGGTCTTGACCGGGGTCTTGGCGTCGACCTGGATGCGCACCCGCACCAGCGAGGGATCGCCCTCGTCCAGCGCCATGCGCATCACCTGCCCCACGGGCAGCCCGTTATAGCGCACCTCGCCCGCGTCGCCGAGCCCCGAGACGCTTTCGAACAGCACGTCGTAATAGGCGTATTGGCGGTCCACCTCGACCTTGCCCAGCCACAGGAAGAACCCCAGCGCCCCGAGAAACCCCGCCAGCGCGAAGACGCCGATCAAGACGTAGTTGGCTCTCGTCTCCATGCTCTCGCGTTCCTTTTTCTCGTCCCGCCGGCATCGCCCGATCCGGGCGCCTGCATTTCCTTCGCCCGGACCATGCGCCGGATGTCGTCGCCCGAACCTGACGCCCGGATCAGGCGGCGCCCGTCGCCGCCCGCGCGCGCGGGCCATGAAAATATTCATGCACCCAGGGGTGGTCGACTTTCAGCATGTCCCGCATCGTGCCGGTGACCAGCACCTTCTTTTCCGCAAGCACCGCGATGCGGTCGCAGATCGCGTGCAGGCTGTCCAGATCATGGGTGACCATGAACACCGTCAGCCCCAGCGCCTGCTGCAATTGCCCGATCAGTTCGTCAAAGGCCGAGGCCCCGATGGGGTCGAGCCCGGCCGTCGGTTCGTCCAGAAACACGATTTCCGGATCCATGGCCAGCGCCCGCGCCAGCCCGGCGCGCTTGCGCATGCCCCCCGACAGTTCCGAAGGCAGCTTGCCGCCGGCCAGCGCCGGCAGCCCGACCATGGAGATCTTCAGCGCCCCGAGCGCGTCCATGGTCGCCTGGCTGAGCTTCAGGTGTTCGCGCATGGGCGCCTGCACGTTCTGCAGCACGGTCAGCGAGGAAAACAGCGCCCCGTCCTGAAACAGCACGCCCCAGCGCTTTTCGACCTTCGAACGCTCGGATTCCGGGGCCGACAGCACATCGGTGCCGAACACGCTGATCTCGCCTTTCTGCGGGCGGATCAGCCCGATGATGGCGCGCAGCAGCACGGTCTTGCCGGTGCCCGATCCGCCGACGATGCCCAGCACCTCGCCGCGATAGACATCGAGATCCAGATCGTCATGCACCACCTGGGCGCCGAACTGGTTATGCAGGCCGCGCACGCGGATCACCACCTCGCGATCCCGCGGGGCTTTGCCGCTCATACCCCCAGCTCCGCGAAGAAGATCGAAAAGATCGCGTCGGCGACGATCACCATGAAGATGGCCATCACCACCGAACTGGTGGTCCGGCGCCCGACGCTTTCGGCGCTGCCGCCGACCATGAAGCCCTGCTGGCAGCCGATCACGCCGATGATCAGCGCGAACGCCGGCGCCTTGATCAGCCCGATCAGGTAATGCCAGATGTCGGTGTTCTCCAGCAGCCTGGTCATGAACATGCCCGGCGATACGCCAAGCTCCGCCCAGGACATCAGCGCGCCGCCGAACAGCCCCACCATGTCGGCGAGAAAACCCAGCACCGGCAGCATCAGCACCAGCGCGATGACCCGGGGCAGCACCAGCACCTCGATGGGGTCGAGGCTGAGCGCGCGCATCGCGTCGATCTCCTCGTTCACCTTCATCGAGCCGATCGAGGCGGTGAAGGCCGAGCCCGAACGCCCGGCGACGATGATCGCGGTCAGCAGGATGCCCAGTTCGCGCAGCACCGAAATGGCGATCAGGTCGACCACGAACACCTCGGCGCCGAACTGGCGCAGCTGCGTCGCGCCCTGGAACGCCAGCACCACGCCGATCAGGAAGGCCATCAGCGCCACGATGGGCGCGGCGTTCAGCCCCGCCTCCTGCATGTGATGCACCAGCGCGATGCCGCGCAGCCGCCACGGGCGCAGCGCGACCCCCGCCAGCCGCGACATCACCAGCCCCAGAAACCCGAGCATGGCGAGCACGTCGCGCGCCACGCCGGCGACGCCGCGCCCGATGCCGTCGAGCCAATGGACGAGCCCCCCGGGCGCGGGCGTCGGGGGAGCTTCCTTGGGGCGGTTTTCGGCCACCACGTCGATGAGGGTCTGCTGCGCGGGATCGGCGCCGCGCACGGACACCGCGACGCCCTGCGCCTGCAGACGCTCGGCGAGATCGAGCAGCAGCCAGGCCCCGGCGGTGTCCAGCGCCTCGACCTCGCTGAGATCCAGCGTCACCGGGTTTTGCGCGGTCAGGTCCGCGAGCGCCTTTTGCGCGGCGCCGAGCCCGGCGACCACCAGGCGACCGGCGAAGCGCACGAGCGTGATCCCGTCGCCTGCCGAGATCGTCACCGCCGGCCTGACCGTGGACGCTGCCGGGTTGCTCATGCGATTTCGATATCCCCTGCCTGCGCATTCTGCGCCCCTTCGCCTAGCATGCAAAGACGCGCATCGACAAACAGTGCGCCGGTTTCCGGCGCGACGCGCCGGCGACAGTCAGTTTCCGGCAACACCTTCAAGGCGATCCCGGCGTCGGAGGCGCGATCCCGGCGTCGGGGGCGCGGCGACCGCGTCGGGGGCGCGGTTTTGCGCCGCACGCGGCCAGATGCGGAACATCCCGCGAACACGCTCTTTACCACGCCCCCCTGCGCGGGTTAGATTGCCGCCCCATGAGCACCAGCGATTTCGATGATTTCGAGGCCTTCGACGCCTATGAACGCCAATCCCTGTCCCAGCAGGCCATGGCGGCGCGCGGCGGCGCGGCCTCGGCGGCCTATCTCGACGGGCTGAACCCCGACCAGCGCGCGGCGGTGGAAACGCTGGACGGCCCGGTGCTGGTGCTGGCGGGGGCCGGCACCGGCAAGACGCGGGCGCTGACCTGCCGGGTCGCGCATCTGCTCAACACCGGGCGCGCGCAGCCCAACGAAATCCTCGCCGTCACCTTCACCAACAAGGCGGCGCGCGAAATGAAAACCCGCGTCGGCGATCTGGTGGGCGGCGCGGTGGAGGGGATGCCCTGGCTCGGCACCTTCCATGCGCTCTGCAACAAGTTGCTGCGCCGCCACGCCGAACTGGTCAATCTGAAGCCGAATTTCACCATTCTGGACACCGACGACCAGATCCGGCTGATCAAGCAGATCCTGCGCGCCGAGAACATCGACGACAAGCGCTGGCCGGCGCGGATGCTGGCCGGGCTGATCGACCGCTGGAAAAACCGCGGCTGGACGCCCGGAAAGCTGCCCGCCGCCGAGGCCGGCGCCTTCAACGGCCTCGGCGGCAAGCTCTACGCCGACTACCAGGCCCGGCTGCGCATTCTCAACGCCGTGGATTTCGGCGACCTGCTGCTGCATGTGGTGAGCATCTTTCAGGCCCACCCGGACGTGCTGAAGAAATACCAGCGCTGGTTCCGCTACATCCTGGTCGACGAATACCAGGACACCAACACCGCGCAGTATCTTTGGCTGCGGCTGCTGGCGGCGGACCGCAAGAACATCTGCTGCGTCGGCGACGACGACCAGTCGATCTATGGCTGGCGCGGGGCGGAAGTGGGCAACATCCTGCGGTTCGAAAAGGATTTTCCCGGTGCGGCGGTGGTGCGGCTGGAACAGAATTACCGCTCGACGCCGCATATCCTCGCCGCCGCGTCGGGCGTGATCCGCGCCAATGAGGGGCGATTGGGCAAGACCCTGTGGACCGAGGTCGCCGAGGGCGAGAAGGTCCGCCTCATCGGCCATTGGGACGGCGAAGAGGAAGCCCGCTGGATCGGCGAGGAGATCGAGGCCTATCAGCGCGGAACCCGCGGACTCGACCCGGTGTCGCCGGATGACATGGCGATCCTGGTGCGCGCCTCGTTCCAGATGCGCGCCTTCGAGGACCGCTTCCTGACCATCGGCCTGCCCTATCGGGTGATCGGCGGGCCGCGCTTTTACGAACGGCTCGAAATCCGCGACGCCATGGCCTATTTCCGCGTCGCCGTGTCCCCCGATGACGGGCTGGCCTTCGAGCGCATCGTCAACACCCCCAAGCGCGGGCTCGGGGACAAGGCCATTCAGGCGGTGAACCAGAGCGCGCGCGACAACGGGCTGAGCCTGCTGGAAGGCGCCCGCCTGCTGGTCGACAATGGCGGGCTGACCCCGCGGGCGCGCAATTCGCTGGCGCTGGCGGTGGCCAATTTCGACCGCTGGCACGCCGAGGTCGCCGCAGGCGCCGACCATGTGCGGCTGGCCGAAAAGATCCTCGACGAAAGCGGCTACACCGACATGTGGCGCGCCGACAAATCCCCCGACGCGCCGGGACGGCTGGAAAACCTCAAGGAACTGGTCAAGGCGCTGGAGGATTTCGAGAACCTGCAAGGCTTCCTCGAACACGTCGCGCTGATCATGGACAACGAACAGCAGGGCGAGGTGGAAAAGGTCTCGATCATGACGCTGCACGGCGCCAAGGGGCTGGAATTTCCCTGCGTGTTCCTGCCGGGATGGGAGGACGGGCTGTTCCCCTCGCAGCGCTCCATGGATGAAAGCGGGCTGAAGGGGCTGGAGGAGGAACGCCGTCTCGCCTATGTGGGCCTGACCCGGGCGGAACGGCATCTCACCATCAGCTTCGCCGCCAACCGCGCGATCTTCGGGCGCTGGCAGAACGCCCTGCCCTCGCGTTTCATCGACGAATTGCCGCAAGCGCATGTGGAGGTGCTGACCCCGCCGGGATTGCATGGCGGCAATCACGGCGCCGCCGCCTCGACCGGCGCGCCGGGCTTCGCCGGGGCCATGGACGGCTCGGAACTGGAAAGCCGCGCCGCGCGCGCCTCGGCCTACAATTCCCCGGGCTGGCGGCGGCTGCAGGCGCGTAAAAGCGAACGGACGGTCACGGCCGCGCCACGCAAGGCGCGCGGCGCAGTGATCGACGCGGAGACCGCCCCGGCCTTCGAGATCGGCGTGCGGGTGTTCCACCAGAAATTCGGCTACGGCGCGGTCGAGGCGGTGGAGGGCGACAAGCTGACCATCGCCTTCGAAAAGGCCGGAACCAAGAAGGTCATCGCCGCCTATGTCACCGCCGCCGCGGCCAGCGACGCCGCCGCCGACGACGTGCCGTTCTGAGCGCCGAACCGGGCGCCTGACGGGCGCGAACCCGAAAACCGGGCGCATCGCCGCCCCCGTGCGCTGCTTCCCGCGCGCAGCGCGGGCCCGGCCAAACGGGCGCCGCCCCCGCGAGGGGGCGCGCGACGGGCGGGAGAAGTTCGCCGAAAATTCCCCGATCATGGCCGCATCACCGCCCCGCCGCGCGTTGCAAAATCCGGGGGATGGGACTCCAGCGTTGAAAATTTCGGCGGAAAACGCATGATAACGCGCAACAACGCGCCCAAAGGATCGCCCCATGCAGGATTTCGCCGCTGCTTTCCGGGAATCCCTCGCGATGATCGCGGGGATGGACGCGGCGCTGGTCGAGATCATCGCCCTGTCGCTGCGGGTGTCGCTGTCGGCGGTCGCCGTCGCCTGCCTGCTGGGGCTGCCGCTGGGCGCGGCGCTGGCGGTGGCGCGGTTTCCCGGGCGCGGGGCGCTGATCGTGCTGGTCAATGCGCTGATGGGGCTGCCGCCGGTGGTGGTGGGGCTGACGGTTTATCTGCTGCTGTCGGGGGCCGGGCCGCTGGGCGCGCTGGGGCTGCTGTATACGCCCACGGCGATGATCGTGGCGCAGGCGGTGCTGGTGACGCCGATCGTCGCGGCGCTGTCGCGTCAGGCGCTGGCCGATCTCAACGACGAATACGACGAGACCCTGCGCGCGCTTGGCGCCGGGCGCATCGCGCGCATGGCCACCCTGATCCGCGACGCCCGCCCGGCGCTGCTGACCGCGGCGCTGGCCGGGCTGGGGCGCGCGCTGGCCGAGGTCGGCGCGGTGATGATCGTCGGCGGCAACATCAACCACGTGACGCGGGTGATGACCACGGCGATCGCGCTGGAAACCTCGCGCGGGGAACTGGCGCTGGCGCTGGGGCTGGGTTTCGTGCTGATCGCCCTGTCGCTGCTGATCACCGGCGCGCTCACTGCGCTGAGCCTGGGCGGGCGGCGCATGGCCCATGGCTGAGCGTCCCGCCGGCATGCCCGCAGCCGCGGATCCCGGCCCGGCGAAAGATCCTGCGCCTTCGGTGACGCTGGAAAAAATCCGCTACGCGCGCGGCGGCAAACCGCTGATCGACGGGCTGAGCGCAGATTTCGCGCCCCGTGGCGTCACTGCGATCATGGGGCCGAACGGGGCCGGCAAAAGCCTGACCCTGCGCCTGATCGCCGGGCTGATCGCGCCCGATTCCGGGCGCCTCGCCCGGGTGGCGGGTCCGCCGCCGCTCACCGCGCTGGTGTCCCAAACCCCGGTGCTGCTGCGCCGCTCGGTCGCGGCCAATCTCGATCACGCGCTGCGTTTGTGCGGCGCGCCGCGCGCCGGGCGCCGGGCGCGGGCGGCGGAATTGCTGGCGCGGGGCAAGCTTTCGGATCTGGCAGGCCGCCCGGCGCGGATGCTGTCGGGGGGCGAAAAGCAACGGCTGTCGCTTTTGCGCGCGCTCGCCGCCGCGCCGCGCCTGCTGCTGCTCGACGAGGTCACCGCCAGCCTCGATCCCCATTCCACCGCCGCCATGGAAACGCTGATCAAGAACGCCGTCGCCGGCGGCGCCAAGGCGGTTCTGGTCACCCATGACGCGGGGCAGGCCCGCCGTCTCGCCGATGAAATCCTGTTCCTGCATCACGGACGAGCCGCCGAACTGACCCCTGCCGTCCGGTTCTTCGCGCCCTCCGCCGGCCCGGCCTCGCCCGAGGCCCGCGCCTATCTGGCCGGGCGCCTGCTGCTGTGACGACCCCTGCGCCCCGAGGAAACCCCATGCTCAAACGCCTCGCCCTCGCCTCGCTTGCGATCCTCGCCGCCACTGACGCGAGCCCTCAATCCCCGAAACACATCATCGTGCAATCCACCACATCGACCCGAAATTCGGGCCTCTACGACGCCATCCTGCCGATCTTCACCAAGAAAACCGGGATCGAGGCGCGGGTGGTCGCCGTGGGCACCGGGCAGGCGATCCGCAACGCGCGCAACTGCGACGGCGACGTGCTGCTGGTCCACGCAAGGCCCGCCGAGGAGACATTCGTCGCCGAGGGCTACGGGCTGCGGCGCTCCGACCTGATGTATAATGATTTCGTCATTGTCGGCCCGCGATCGGACCCGGCGGGGATCGCGGGCAGCAGCACCGCGACCGCCGCCCTGACCCGCATCGCCGGCGCCAAAACCCCGTTCGCCTCGCGCGGCGACGACAGCGGCACCCACAAGAAGGAACTGGCCCTCTGGCGCGCCGCCGGCCTGGCGCCCGACGCGGCGGGAAGCTGGTATCGCGAGACCGGCTCGGGCATGGGCGCGACGCTCAATCTGGCCGCCGGCATGGGCGCCTACGCGATGACCGACCGCGCCACATGGATCGCCTTTGGCAACAAGGGCGATCTGACAATCCTGTTCGAGGGCGACACGGCGCTGTTCAACCAGTATGGCGTGATCCCGGTGAACCCGGCGAAATGCCCGCGCGTGAAGGCCGATCTGGCCGCGGCTTTCGAAAGCTGGCTGCTGTCGTCCGAAGGCCAGGCCGCCATCGCCGCCTATCGCCGCGACGGCCGGCAGCTGTTCTTTCCCAACGCCCGCCAGACGCCGTGACCGTCAGCCCGCCCGCGCGGGAAGCTCCGACACCCCGCCATGCAGGCTCGACCACTCCAGCGGCGCGTGCAGGAACGCCTCGACCTGCGCGAGCGTTTCCGCGTCGAACCGCCCGCCCTCGCGCGCCGCGTCGAGCACGTCCCACCAGGTGGCGAGATGGTGCAGGGTCAGCCCGTGGGCGCCCAGCACCGCAGGCGTATCCTTGAAGATGTCGTAATAGAACACCACCAGCGTATGGGCGCATTCGGCCCCGGCGCGGCGGATCGCCTCGGCGAAATTCAGCTTCGAGCCGCCGTCGGTGGTCAGGTCCTCGACCAGCAGCACGCGCTGGCCTTCGCGGATGTCGCCCTCGATCTGCGCGTCGCGCCCGAAACCCTTGGGTTTCTTGCGCACGTATTGCATGGGCAGGCCCATGCGCTCGGCGATCCAGGCGGCGAAGGGGATGCCCGCGGTCTCGCCGCCCGCCACCGCGTCGAAACGTTCGAAACCCGCGTCGCGCATCAGCGTCGAGACCGCGAAATCCATCAGCGCGGCGCGGATGCGCGGGTAGGAGATCAGCTTGCGGCAATCGATATAGACCGGGCTGGCCAGCCCCGAAGTGAAGATATAGGGCTTTTCGGCGCGAAAATGCACCGCCTCGATTTCAAGCAGCATCCTTGCCGTCAGTTCGGCCATAAGCGGTTTGTCGGGGAAGGTGATGGTGGTCATGAGGGGATCTCCCGCAGGGGTTCAGGCCACGCGCCAGTGGATCGGGATTCCGGGGTCGAACACGGTGACCGGCCCGGCGCCGGTGTCGATCTTGTCCGGGAAAGCGACCGGCGCCGCCTGGCGGCGCAGCGTCAGCCGCGACTCATTCGCCGGCAGCCGGTAGAAACGCGGGCCGTTCAGCGAAACGAAAGCCTCCAGCCGGTCCAGCGCGCCGTCCTGTTCGAACGCCTGCGCCAGGATCGGCAGGGTGTTGAGCGCGGTGAAGCACCCCGCGCAGCCGCAGCCGCTTTGCTTGGCCGCGTCCACATGCGGCGCGCTGTCGGTGCCAAGGAAAAACCGCGCGTCGCCCGAGGTCGCGGCCTCGCGCAGCGCCAGCCGGTGGCTCTCGCGCTTGGCCACCGGCAGGCAGTAGTAATGCGGGCGGATGCCGCCGACGAGGATGTGATTGCGGTTGATCACAAGATGATGGGTTGTGATGGTCGCCGCGAAGCCTGCCCCGGCCGCCCGGGCATAGGCCACGCCCTCGCTGGTGGTGACGTGTTCCAGCACCACCCGCAGGCCGGGCGCGGCGCGGCGCAGCGGGTCGAGCACGCGATCGAGAAACACCGCCTCGCGGTCGAAGATGTCCACCTCCGGGTCGGTGACCTCGCCATGGACGCAGAGCGGCAGGCCGATTTCGGCCATGCGGTCGAGCACCCCGCGCACCTTGTCGAAATCCCTGACGCCGCTGTCCGAATTGGTGGTCGCCCCCGCCGGATACAGTTTCACCGCCTTGACCAGTCCGCTTGCGGCGGCGCGGGCCACGTCCTCGGGATCGGTGGTCTCGGTCAGATAGAGCGTCATCAACGGTTCGAAATCGGCGCCCTCGGGCAGGGCGCGAACAATGCGGTCGCGATAGGCGGCGGCGTCGGCTGCGGTGACCACCGGGGGGACGAGATTGGGCATGACGACGGCGCGGGCGAAATCGGCGGCGGAGTGGCGCGCCACGCCTTCAAGCATGACCCCGTCGCGCAGATGCAGGTGCCAGTCGTCGGGGCGGCGGATTTCCACGGTTTCGGGCCGGGCTCGGTCTTGTGGGGCGCGGTCGGGCATGGCGGCGATTCCAGCGGTTGCGGCGGATCGCGCCCTGACTACAAGCTCGCCCCGGCAAGCGATAGCCCGCAATGCGCCGCGCGCCGGGCCTGGCCCGACCGGCTGACGGGGAAAGAACGCGGAAACCGCAAGGACCGGCGCGGCTATTCCTCGGGCGCGCCGTCGCGCTCGGCCCTGCGGCGGGATTCGCGGCGCGCCTCCAGCCGGGCGCGGTCGGTCATGATGTCGATGGCGCGGGTGCGCGCGAAGGCCTCGGCCGTGCGCCCGTGCCTGTCCGAGGCCGCGGCGTCGAGCCCCCGCGCCCTTTCGGTCAGTTGCGCCTCGTTGCGATCCGCCCAGTCCCGCCAGCGCGAGGCCGCGGCCAGCGTTTTCGCGTCCGCCGGCGCGGCGGGTCCGGCGCCCGCGCCGTCATCCGCCGATGCGTCATCGCCGCCCAGCGCGGCTTCCTCGCTGGCGCGCGTCCGGGCGAATGCGCGGGCCTCGGCGGCGGCGATGTCGGCGGCGCGGCGCGCCTCGGCAAGATCGGCCTTTTCGCGCTCATAGACCCGTTCGGCGAGATCGGCGAGGATGCGCAGGGCGTTGATGTCTTGGGTCATGGCGGGCCGGATTCAGGTTGCGGGGGCGGGGCTGGGGATCAGGGACAGGGTCTGGGGTCAGGGCTTGGGGCGCGGTCGCCAGCCGCGTTCGCGCGCCGCGGCGCGCATGGATTCTGCGAATCGGATCGCCGCGGCGACCGGGGCGTAATGTTCGGGCGCGATCTCGTCGCCGATCTCGGTGGTGGCGTGCAGGGCCCGCGCGGTCGGCGGATCGGCATGGATCGGCACCCCGGCCTCCATGGCCTTCTCGCGGATCATCAGCGCCACCTCGTCCACGCCCTTGGCGACGCAGGCGGGCGCCGTGCCGGGCTTGCGCGACCATTTCAGCGCCACCGCGTAATGGGTCGGGTTGACCACCACGACATCGGCCTCGGGCACCGCGGCGATCATCTGGTTCTGCGCGATCTCCTGCCCGCGCCGGCGGCGTTCGTTCTTCATGTGCGGGTCGCCTTCGGCTTCCTTGCTCTCGTCCTTCATCTCCTGAAACGACATGCGCAGCTTGCGCGCGTGATTGAATCGCTGCCAGAGCAGATCGACGACGGCGATGGTCACGGCGATGGCGCTGATCACCGTCAGCAGCCCGATGCCGATGCGCATCATTTCGGCGGGCACCGCCTCGGGCGCGGCCCGGGTGAGGCCGATGATGTCGTCGAATCGCGCCGCCATGTAGAGGTAGAGCGCCACCGAGATCGTGCCGAGCTTGACCAGCGACTTGGCGAATTCCGCCAGCCCCGTGGGCCCGAACTTGTTCTTGATATTGGACAGGATCGACAGCCGCGAGGCCTTGGGCAGCAGCTTGTCAGGCGCGATGACGAAGGCCTGCTGCGCCACGTAGGCGGCGATCACCGCCAGCAGCGGCAGCAGGAACAGCGGGGCCAGACCGGCCAGCGCCTCGCCGATGATCGCCAGCGCCAGCGCGCCGCCGCCGGGGCCGAGTATCCGCCCCTCCAGCCCGTCGACGCGCCCGAAAAACGCCGACAGATAGCCCACCATGCGCTGCGTCGCCAACGCGCCCGACACCGAAAGCGCCGCCAGAAGGGCCAGATAGGCGGCGGCCGCGCCGATGTCGGTGGACTTGGCCACGTCGCCCTTGCGGCGCGCGTCCTGCAGTTTCTTGGGCGTCGGTTCGTGGCCTTTTTCCGCCTCGTCCTCCTGCCCGCCGCTCATGGCGCCACCCCGAGCGGCGCCGCCAGAACCTCGTCAAGCCGCCCGGACCAGTATTGCAGGGCCAACGGCGCGGCGATCGCCATCATCAGCAGCGACCCGGCGGTGATCGCCGGGGCGCCGATGAAGGCCACCATGAGCTGGGGCATCGCCCGGTTGATCGCCCCGAGCGCCACATTGTAGGCGAAGGAGGCGACCACATAGGGCGCGGACAGCGAAAACGCCAGCGCGAAGGCGGCGGCGGCGCGGCTCACGCCCCAGGCGATCACGTCCTCGCCCGTGGGAAACACGCCGTAGGGAACGATGGAATAGCTGTCCACCAGCGCCGCCGCCGCCTTCACGTGCAGCCCCAGCGACAGCGCCAGCGCGATGCCGGCGACGAACAGGATGTTGCCGATCGCGGGCATGGGGTCCGGCGCAGCGCCGGCGCCGAAGATCTGGGACACCGAGGTCGCCTGCGCGGCGATCGACCCGGCCAGCTGCAGCGCCATCACCATCAGCCGGATCGACAGCCCCATGAGCAGCCCGACCGCGGTCTCGGCCAGCGCCACCGGCACGAAGCTGATGGGATCGCCCGGCTGCGCCGGAATCGCGCTCGGCAGGATCGCCGGCCAGACGATCAGGGTCATGGCGATGGCGGCGCCGAGCCGCACCCGCGCGGGCACGGTGGTTTCGCCGAATCCGGGCAGCAGCAGCATCACAGCGCCGACCCGCACGAACACCGCCACCAGCGCGTAGATCGACGCCTCGGAGAAATCCAGCAACTCCGCCGCCGCCGCGAAGAAGTCCGGCCCCTCCATGTTCAGGCGGCGCCGAGCAGCGCGGGCTTGGCGGCGGGGCCGATTTCCTCGAAGGACAGCACCGGATTTCGCACGCCCTTGGAACTGAGCACGGTGCGCAGGAATCGCCGCCGCCTGGTGGAGGTGACGATCGCCGGGTAGCGCCCCTCGGCGCCGGCCTTGGCGATGCGATCCGCCACCGACGTGGCCAGCCGGTTGAATTCGGAGGGCGGCAGCGCCACGTCCGCGACCCCGTCCTCGCCCTCGCTCTGGTATTCCTGAAACAGCTTTTCCCATTCCGGGGCCAGCTGGATCAACGGCAGCGCGCCGTCCTTTTCGGTCAGCTCCGCCACAAGCTGGAAGCCAAGGCGGCGGCGCACATGCTCGACGATGGTCTCGGGCGCGGTGGTGGCGGGGCGCGCCTCGGAGATCGCCTCGAGGATCAGCGGCAGGTTGCGGATCGACACCCGTTCCTCGAGCAGCAGCCGCAGCACGGTCTGCAGCAGTTCGATCGGCACCTTGTCGGGAATGAACTCGTCGAGGATGCGCCGATTCGCCTGCGCCCGATCCGGGTCGGACACGGCGGCAAACTCCTCCAGCAGCCGGCGCAGGGTGCGGCGCGAGAACAGCCGGCTGAAATTCTCCTTCACCACCTCCAGCAGATGCGTCGCCACGACTTCGGTCGGGGTGACCACCGGCAGGCCCAGCAGCGCCGCGTCCTCGTGGCGCGATTCGGCGATCCAGCGCGCCGGGGCGCCGTAGACCGGCTCCTTGGCGTCGCGCCCGTCCGGCGCCTGCACCGAATCGTCGTTGAGCAGCACCAGCACGTTGCCGACCTCAAGCTCGGCGCGCGCCATTTCCACGCCCTGAATGCGAATCACATAGACCCCGCGCGCCAGCGCCGTGTTGTCGGTGAGCCGTATTTCCGGGATCACCACGCCGTAGGTGGAGGCGATGTGATTGCGCATGTTCTGGATGCGCGCGCCCAGCCCCGTCGCCTCGTCCATCACCGCGGGCACCAGGTCGGCGGCGAATTCCAGGTGGATCTCGTCGAGGTCGAGCATGTCGCCCACGGTTTTCTTTTCCGCCGCGTGCTCGATGGTCTCGGGCCCGGCGGCGGCGGCCTCGCGGGTCTGCACCGCCTTTTGCGAAAACCACGCGGCGGCGCCAAGCAGCCCCGCGCCAAGCAGGAACGGCGCCAGCGGCAGGCCCGGCACCAGCGCGAACAGCGTCATCAGCGCCGCCACCGTGGCCAGCGCCGCGGGGTAGCCGCCAAGCTGATCCACCAGCGCCTTGTCGGCGGAGCCGGGCATGCCGCCCTTGGACAGCAGCAGCGCCGCGGCGATGGAGATGATCACCGAGGGGATCTGGCTCACCAGCCCGTCGCCGACGGTGAGGATGGCGTAGGTCTCGAACGCCTCGCCCACCGGCATGCCATGGGCCAGCACGCCCATGGCCAACCCGACAAGCAGGTTCATCAGGGTGATCATCAGCCCGGCGATGGCGTCGCCCTTGACGAATTTCGAAGCGCCGTCGAGGGAGCCGAAGAACGTGGTCTCCTCCTGCTCGATGCGCCGGCGCTCGCGGGCCTCGGCATGGGATATGGCCCCCGCCGCCATGTCGCTGTCGATGGCCAGCTGCTTGCCCGGCATGCCGTCGAGCGCGAACCGCGCGCCGACCTCGGCCATGCGCCCGGCGCCCTTGGTGATGACGATGAAATTGACGATCAGCAGCACGCTGAACACCACCAGCCCCAGATAGACCGAGCCGCTCATGATGAACATGGCGAAGCCCTCGATCACCTCGCCCGCGGCGCCGGGGCCGTTCTGCCCCTGGCCGATGATCAGCTTGGTGGAGCTGACATTCAGCGACAGGCGCAGCATCAGCGAGGCCAGCAGGATCATGGGAAAGGCCGAGAAATCCAGCGGCCGGCTGATGAACAGCGTGGTGGTGAAGATCAGGATGGCGATGCCGAAGCTCGCCGCGAGCCCCAGATCCAGCACCCAGGTCGGGATCGGCAGGATCATCATCACGATCACCGCCATCAGCGCGATCGCCAGCAACACCGTCGGCTGGTAGATCTGGGCGATGATCGCCCCAAGACTGGGGCTGGATTTCAGATTGGCGTTGAGAGGGGCGGTCATGGGCTCACTGGCTCCCGCGCAGGATCAATTGAACAGCGGGCGGGCGGAGGCGAGCAGTCCGCCGCCCCGCGCCATGGCCAGCCCGGCGAGCGAGCCGCGGCCCGCCGGCCGCGCCGCGGGCGGGGGGCGCACGGCCCCCGGCCCCGCGCCCCCGGGCGGCGAGATCAGCGCGATCAGCGGCCCGCCCG
>NZ_JBWOMN010000003.1:0-12344 GCF_056449545.1 Oceanicella sp.
CGCCCGCCGGCAGGCGCGCCGGCGCCCTGCCCGGCCAGGCCCGCGACGCCCGTCATGCGCCCCGTCCCGAGCCCCGCCATGCGCCCCGTCCCGAGCCCCGTCATGCGCCCCGTCAATGCGCCACCGCCGCGGCGACGCTCTCGTCGATCATGCGGCCCTCCGCGAAACGCTCCAGCCCGAAAGGGCCGGCGATCGGGTCCTCGCCATTGGCCAGCAGCCCGGCGGTGGCCCAGCCCGAACCGGGGATCGCCTTGAACCCGCCGGTGCCCCAGCCGCAGTTGAAATAGATCCCCTCCACCGGCATCTTGCCGATGATCGGCGAGCGGTCGCCGGTCATGTCGACGATTCCGCCCCACTGGCGCAGCATCTTCAGGCGCGAGACCATGGGAAAGGTCTCCACCAGCGCGCGCACGGTTTCCTCGACATGGTGGAACGAGCCGCGCTGGGTGTAGTTGTTGAACCCGTCCGAGCCGCCGCCGATCACCATCTCGCCCTTGTCGGACTGGCTCATGTAGCCATGCACGGTGTTGGCCATCACCACGCAGTCGAGACAGGGCTTGATCGGTTCGGAGACCAGCGCCTGCAGCGCCACCGATTCGATGGGCAGGCGAAAGCCGGCCATCTCGGCCATCACGCCGGAATGCCCGGCCACCGCGACGCAGAGCTTCCCGGTGCGGATCGCCCCGCGCGAGGTCCGCACCCCGGTCACCTTGCCGCCCGCCACGTCGATCCCCGTGACCTCGCATTGCTGGACGATGTCGACGCCCAGATCCGAGGCCCCCCGCGCATAGGCCCAGGCCACCGCGTCATGGCGCGCGGTGCCGCCGCGCGGCTGCCACAGCCCGCCGAGCACCGGGTAGCGCGGGCCGTCGATGTTGATGATCGGGACCAGTTCGCGGATCCGCGCCGGGCTGACCAGCTCGCTCTCGATGCCGTTCAGGCGGTTGGAATGACAGGTGCGGTTCCAGGCGCGCTTCTCGTGTTCGGTCTGGGCCAGCATCAGCACGCCGCGCGGGCTGAACATGATGTTGAAATTCAGTTGCTGGCTGAGATCCTCATACAGCCCCCGCGCCAGTTCGTAGATCGCCGCCGAGCTGTCCTGAAGGTAGTTCGAGCGGATGATCGTGGTGTTGCGCCCGGTGTTGCCGCCGCCCAGCCAGCTTTTCTCCAGCACCGCGACATTGGTCACGCCGTGATTCTTCGCCAGGTAATAGGCGGTCGCCAGCCCGTGGCCGCCGCCGCCGACGATCACCACGTCGTATTCCTGACGCGGCGCGGGGGATCGCCAGGCGCGCTCCCAGCCCTGATGGTGCGACAGCGCCTGCCTTGCGATGGCGAATGCGGAATAGCGGGCCATTGGCGGCGTCTCCATGCGGCGGCCGCGGCGCGCGCGGCTGGTTGCGAACGATCGGTGCGACCGGGTGTTGCGATCAGAGCGGCGATCGGATCGAATCGCAAGACATGCGCGCATCGCTGGCCGAGCTATGCGCCAGGCGGAGCGCGGTCACGTGACGAAATGCGTCCCCTGATCCGCCAAACGCGACAGCCCGCCATGCCGCCGCGCCCGCCACGCCCGCCATGCCCGCCACGCCCGCCATGCCGCCGCGCCCGCGCGCGCTGCCGCCTGCGCCCCCCGCGGGCGTCGCAAAAACCGCCCCCGCCCTTGAAGCCGCCTTCCGCCGCCCCCAAATCGGCTCAACTGCGCGACATCTGCGCGAAACCCGCGCGCCCACGCGAACGCGCATGCGCGCCGCATGGACGCGGCGAAGCCGGGGGGATAGGTTCGCGCGAAATCCGGCGCCGCTCGCCGCTGGTTCGCGCCGGGGCCGGTCGTCGCCGCAACGGAGCTTGATATGGAATTCTGGGCCTTCGTCGTCCCCGCCGTTCTGGTCGCCCTCGCCACCGCCTGGGCGGTGGGGCGCCCGCTGCTGGCCGGGCGCGGCGGCGCGGCCCCGCGCGCCGCGCATGACATGCAGGTGTTTCGCGATCAGCTCGCGGCGCTGGATCAGGATGTGGAGCGCGGGATTCTGGCCCCTTCCGAGGCCGAGAGCGCCCGCGTCGAGGTGTCCCGCCGCCTGCTCGCCGCCGCCGCGGAAGCCGAAAGCGCCGCCGCCGCCGCCGCCGCCCCGCGCCGCGCCTCCATGATCGCCGCGGCGGCGCTGGCGCTGACGACGCTGGCCGGCGGCGGGGCGCTGTATCTGGGGCTCGGGACCACCGGCGCCGTGGATCAGCCGCTGGTGCAGCGGCTCGAGGACATCCGCCTCGCCGCGCGCGACCGCATCGGCCAGGCGGAAGCCGAACGCCGCGTCGCCGAGATGGCCGCCGAGCCCGCGACCGACCCCGCCGCGCCGCTGGCGCCCGACGAGGCGCAGATGCGCGAGCTGGTCGCCAAGCTGCAAAAGGTGATGGAGACCCGCCCCGACGACCTGCGCGGCTATCGCCTGCTGGTCAACTCCCTGCGCCGCCTCGGTGATTTCCCCGAGGCCCGGGCCGCGCAGGACCGGGTGCTGGCGCTGCTCGGCGACAAGGCCGGGGCCGAGGATTACGCCGAGACCGGCGAGATGATGATCCTGGCGGCGCGCGGCTATGTCTCGCCCGAGGCGGAGGCCGCCATTTCGCGGGCGCTGGAGCTTGACCCCACGCATTCCTCGGCGCGGTTCTACGCCGGGCTGTCCCTGTCCCAGAACGGGCGCTCGGACCTTGCGATCTCGCTGTGGCTGAAGCTGCTGCGCGACGCGCCCGCGGGCGCGCCCTGGGCGCCGATGGTGCGCGCCGAGCTGAACCAGCTGGCGGCGCGCACCGGCACGACCCTGCCGCCCTTTGCCCAGGAGGCCCCCGGCGCCCGTTTCTCCACCGGCCGCCCGCCCGCCGATCCCGGGGCCCCCGGCCCCAGCGGCGAGGACGTGGCGGCGGCGGCGCAAATGACCCCCGAAGCGCGTCAGGACATGATCCGGGGCATGGTCGCCCAGCTCGAGGACCGCATCGCCAGCGAGGGCGGCGCGCCCGAGGAATGGTCGCGCCTGATCACCGCCTACGGGGTGCTCGACCGCCCCGATGACGCGGCCCGGATCTGGGCCGACGCCAAGCTCGCCTTCGCCGACAAGCCCGAGACGCTCGACGCCATCCGCCCCGCCGCGCGCCGCGCCGGCGTGCTCGGGGACTCCGGCGAATGACCGCGGGCCGGCCCCCGGACGGCGTCGCGCCGCGCGGCGGGATCGTGTCGCTCGAGGCCCTGGCCGCCGGTCTGGCGCCCGGGGCGCAGCTGGTGGGGCTGGATCACGGCGAAAAGACCATCGGCGTGGCGGTGTCGGACGGGTTCCGCGTGGTCGCCAGCCCGCTCGACACCATCCGGCGCCGCAAGTTCACCCCAGACGCCGAGGCGCTGATCGCGCTCACCATCGACCGGGACATCGGCGGCTACGTGCTGGGCCTGCCGCTCAACATGACCGGCGAGGAGGGCCCCCGCGCCCAGTCGGTGCGGGCCTTCGCGCGCAATTTCTCGCGCCTCACCGACGCGCCCATCGCCTTGTGGGACGAACGCCTGTCAACCGTCGCCGCCGAACGCGCGCTGCTGGAGGCCGACGCCTCGCGCAAGCGCCGCGCCGCGGTGATCGACCACGTGGCGGCCGCCTATATCCTGCAGGGCGCGCTGGACCGTCTGGCCTTTCTGGCCCGCGACGCCGGGGGGCGCCCGTGACCGACGATGTCTGGACCCGCGACGAGATCGACAGCCCCTGCGTGAAGATCTGCGTCATCCATCCCGGCGCCGGGATCTGCGTGGGCTGCCATCGCACCGGCGCCGAGATCGCCGCCTGGTCGCGCTACAGCGACGCCGAGCGGCGCGAGATCTCCGCCGCCCTGCCCGCCCGGGCCGCGCTGCTGAAGGGCGCGAACGCCCGCCCCTCGACCCGCCGGCGCCGGCGCCCCTGATCCGCGCCCCGGCGCCGGCTTCTCAGGCGATTAAGCGAATTTTCACGCCCAAACCCATATAAAAATCATGATTTGCGTCGAGTTCTGGTTCAATTTCCCATAGCCTCCCAGCCGGACACCGAAGATTTTCGTCGGGCTGCGACCAGAGGAAGGAGATCGCATCGCATGCATCTGGTGCTGATCCGGCTGTTGTCGGCCTTGCTGGTCATTCTGGCGCTGTATTTCGCGCTGCCCCGGCTGCTGCCCGGGGTCGGGGACGACGCCCGCATGTTCTACGCCGGCTTCGCCGTGACGCTGGCGGTCCTGACCCCGATGCTGCGCCAGTTCGCCAGCTATCGCCGCCTGTCCGTGGCGCTGACCGTCTGGGTCGTGGCCTTCGCCACCATCGTCGGCGGCTACAGCCACCGCGCCGAGATCGCCGCCGCCTATCAGCGTGCGTTGGGGCGCACCGATCCGGTGATCGCGCTGGCCCGCGCCCCCGGCGAAATCGAGATCACCCGCACCTGGGACGGCCATTTCCGCGCCCTCGCCAGCATCGGCGGCGGCGAGGTCGGGCTGTTGATCGACACCGGCGCCTCCATCGTGCTGCTGCGCTACGAGGACGCCGAGGCGATCGGCATCGACATGACCAAGCTGGATTTCTCGACCCCGATCACCACCGCCAACGGCGGCGCCAGCATCGCGCCCATCACGCTGAAAAGCGTGCGCATCGGCAATGTGGAGCTTCGCGACGTGCGCGCCGGCATCGCCCAGCGCGGGGCGCTGTATTCGGGGCTGCTCGGCATGAGCTTTCTGAACGCGCTGTCGGAGGTGTCGTTTCGCGGCGACAAGGTCATCCTGAAAAACTGATTGCTTCGTTGGCGCAAGCGGCCCGCGGTCAGGGGTCGGCGAGCCACCAGTCCGAGTCCGGCGGCCGGTCCGGCTCCGGGCGGAAATAGGCGATCATGCGCGGGTCAGCGGCGGGCGCGCGCCACGGCGCCACCCCGTGCAGGGTCAGCCGGTGCAGCATATAGGCGGCGCCCGGCCGCGCCGTCACCTCCACCCGGGGCAGCGTGTCAAAACACACCCGTCGCGCCGCCTTGTAGGCCTCGGTGATGTCCGCCGCGCCCCAGTCGGCGGGCGCGCGCCCGGCCAGCGCCGCGCGCAGGGCGGCGCGGATCACCTCGTGGGACCCTTCCCAGACCACCAGCGGCGCGGCCCCCGGATCGGCCGCGTTCAGCGGCAGGCCGAGCACGAATCCGTGGCGCTCGCCGATCACCCGCCGGCGCGCCGCGCCCACGGGGCGCAGCCCGTCCACATGCGCCGCGTCGCGCTTCAGGCGAAAGCCGAACGCGGCCTCGGTCTCGCCCTCCCAGGGCTGCGGATAGCCCGGATAGCAGACCGAGACCTGCGCCCGGTCCAGCGCGATGGGGCCCAGCCCCAGATCCCGGGCCGCGAAATCCATCGGCGCGCCCGAAAGCGGCGGTCCGCCCGCGACCGCGCCGCGCGCGTCGTTGTCAAGCGCATTGACCCCCGCAAACCAGGCGCCGCCGCAGCGCAGCCAGCGCGCCCGCTGCGCCGGATCGGCGGCGACCCGCGCCGCGACCGGCGCCGCCGCGCGCACCCAGTCGGCCAGCGCCGGGTCCGGCGCAAACCCCGTCCAGCCCCGTTCGAAAAACGCCGCCGCCCGGGTCACGCCGCCACCGGCGCAACCGCGTCGAGCGCCGCCTCCAGCACTTCCGGCCCGGCGCCGGGCCGATGCGCGCCCTCGGAGATCACCCGCCGCCAGCGCCGCGCGCCCGGCCGCCCGGCGAAGGCCCCCAGCATGTGCCGGGCGATCTGCCCCAGCCGCGCGCCCCGGGCCAGTTCCGCCTCGACATAGGGCAGCATGGCGCGAATGGCGTCCACCGGGTCGGCGTCGGCGACCTCCTGCCCGAAAATCCGCCGATCCGCCTGCGCCAGGATCCGCACCGGGTCGTGATAGGCGACCCGCCCGATCATCACCCCGTCCAGCCCGCGCGCCAGCAGCGCCTCGGCCTGATCCAGCGAGGCGACGCCGCCGTTGATCGCGATCTCCAGATCCGGGCGCGCGCGCTTCATCGCCACGACCAGATCGTGATCCAGCGGCGGCACGTCACGGTTCTGCTTCGGGCTCAGCCCTTCGAGCCAGGCTTTCCGGGCGTGGATCGCGAAGCCGGTCACCCCGGCGGCGGCCACCGCGTCGATGAAGCCGGGCAGCGCCGTCGCCGGGTCCTGATCATCGACGCCGATGCGGCATTTCACCGTGATCTCCGGCCCGCCCGCCGCCTCCGAGGCGTCAATCATCGCCGCCGCGCAGTCGGCCACCAGCCCCGGGGTCTTCATCAGGCAGGCCCCGAACGCCCCCGAGCGCACCCGGTCCGAGGGGCAGCCCACATTGAGGTTGATCTCGTCATAGCCATGGGCGCAGGCGATGCGCACGGCCTTGGCCAGGTCCCCGGGAACCGCGCCGCCGAGCTGCAGCGCCACCGGGCGCTCCGCCGTCGAAAACCCCAGCAGCCGCGCCGCGTCGCCGCGCAGCACCGCGGGGGCGGTGACCATTTCCGTGTACAGCATGGCGCGCCGGCTCAGCAGCCGGTGGAAGCGGCGGCAATGGCGGTCGGTCCAGTCCATCATCGGGGCCACCGACAGGCGGCGCGCGGCGCGGGCGGCCTCGCGGGCAGAGGGGGCGTTCAAGCTCATGACCCGGATCCTTGCGCGCGCCCCGGCCCCGCTGTCAACCGTCGCCGGGCGTCTCTGGACGGGCCGCGTCGATCAGTTCGTCCAGCAGCGCCAGCAGCGCGTCGAGCCGCGCCGCGCCGAAGCGGGCCTCGATATCGGCGTAGATCGCCTCGGAGCCCGGCGACACCGCGGCGATCACCGCGCGCCCCGCCCCGGTGATCCGCAGCCGCACCCGGCGCCCGTCGCGCCGGTCGCGGCCGCGCGCGATCAGCCCGCGGGATTCGAGACTGGTGATGATCCGCGACAGGCTCGGGGCCAGAATCGCCGCGCGCTGCGCCGCGTCCGAGGCGTCCAGCCCGCCCTCCTCGGCCAGAATCCGCAGCACCCGCCATTGCTGCTCGGTCACGTCCTGCGCCGCGAGGATCGGGCGAAACCGCGCCATCACCGATTCGCGCGCGCGCAGCAGCGCGATCGGCAGCGACCGCTTGGCGCTGCGCAGCTTCGCCCCGGCTTCGCGAGGTTCGGGAATGTCGTCAGCCGTCATGAGGGTCTCCGCCATCCGATCCCGAAACCCTTATACGGCGCGCGGCGCGCTTGACAGGCGCCGGAATTTACTTAACCTGTTAAAAACATCGCCAGCGCACGGGAACCGCCCATGTCCGCCCTGCTCGACAACCAGCGCCGCGCCGAAGGGCATCTGGCGCGATTCGCCCGCGACGGCGTGCTCAACCACATCGCCGGGCGTGCGGTCCCGGCGGAGTCCGGCGCGACGCTGGAGGTGATGTCCCCCGTCGACCTGCAGCCGCTGGCCCGGCTGGCGCGGTCCGGCGCCGCGGATGTCGACCGCGCCGCCCGCGCCGCGCGCGACGCCTTCCCCGCCTGGCGCGATCTGGCGGGCGACGCGCGGCGCGCCATCCTGCACGCCATCGCCGACGGCATCGTCGCGCGCGCCGACGAGATCGCGCTGATCGAATGCATGGACACCGGGCAGGCGTTGCGCTTCATGGCCAAGGCGGCGCTGCGCGGGGCCGAGAATTTCCGCTTCTTCGCCGATCGCGCGCCCGAGGCCCGCGACGGGCGGACCCTGCGCGCGCCGGGGCAGATCAACATCACCTCGCGCGTCCCCATCGGCCCGGTGGGCGTGATCACCCCCTGGAACACGCCGTTCATGCTGTCGACCTGGAAAATCGCCCCGGCGCTGGCGGCCGGCTGCACCATCGTGCACAAGCCCGCCGAGCTGTCGCCGCTCACCGCAAGGCTGCTGGTGGAGATCGCCGAGCAGGCCGGCCTGCCGCCCGGGGTCTGGAACCTGGTCAACGGGCTGGGCGAGGAAGCCGGGCGCGCGCTCACCGAACACCCCGCCATCAAGGCCATCGGCTTTGTCGGCGAAGGGCGCACCGGCAGCGCCATCATGCGCCAGGGCGCGGACACGCTGAAGCGGGTGCATTTCGAACTCGGCGGCAAGAACCCGGTGGTGGTGTTCGCCGACGCCGATCTGGACCGCGCCGCCGCGGCCGCCGCCTTCATGATCTACTCGCTGAACGGCGAGCGCTGCACCTCGTCCTCGCGCCTGCTGGTCGAAGCCCCGGTCTACGCGGAGGTCACCGCCCGGGTGGCGGCGATCGCGCGCCGAATCAGGGTCGGCCATCCGCTGGATCCCGCCACGGTCATCGGCCCGCTGATCCATCCCCAGCACGAAAAAAAGGTGCTCGACTACATCGACATCGGCAAGGCGGAGGGCGCGACCCTGCTGGCCGGCGGCAAGACGCAGGGCCCGGGCGGCGGCTGCTACGTGGCCCCGACCCTGTTCGCCGACGCGACCAACGACATGCGCATCGCGCGCGAGGAGATATTCGGCCCGGTGCTCGCCGCCATGCCCTTCGCCGACGAGGCCGAGGCGCTGGCCCTGGCCAATGACAGCGATTACGGGCTGGCGGGGTATCTCTGGACCAGTGACCTCACCCGGGCGCTGCGCGTCTCCGACGCCATGGAGGCCGGGATGATCTGGGTGAATTCCGAGAATCTCCGCCACCTGCCGGCGCCTTTCGGCGGCGCGAAAGCCTCGGGCGTCGGGCGGGACGGCGGCGACTGGTCGTTCGATTTCTACATGGAAACGAAAAACGCCGCCTTCGCCTCCACGCCGCGCGCCATCCCGAAACTCGGCGGCTGAGCCGCCGCCGCCGACAAGGATCCGACGATGCCCGTCCCCGCGCCCAACCTGTCGCCGCCCTTCAACGTGGTGCGCCTCTCCCATGTGGAATTCGTGGTCGCGGACCTCGCCGCCTCGCGCCGTTTCTACGAGGCGGTGCTGGGCCTTCAGGTCACCCATGCCAGCGGCGACGCGGTGTGGCTGCGCGCCATGGAGGAGCGCGCCCATCACTGCATCGTGCTGCGCAAGGGGGCGGCGGCCTCGGCCAACGCGCTGGGATTCAAGCTCTGGTCCGAACCCGATCTCGACCTGGCGCGGGACTGGTTCGCGGCGCGCGGCCGCCCCGTCGCCTGGGTCGAGCGCCCGTTTCAGGGCCGCACCCTGCTGACCAGCGATCACGCGGGCGTGCCGCTGGAATTTCACCACGCCATGGACCGCCTGCCGCCGATCCACCAGACCTACGCGCTCCATCGCGGCGCAAGGCCGCTGCGCATCGACCATTTCAACTGCTTTTCCGCCGATGTGGACGCCTCGGTGGAGTTTTACAATGATTTCGGCTTCCGGGTGACCGAGTATACCGAGGACGAGGACAGCGGCCGGCTCTGGGCCGCGTGGATGCACCGCAAGGGCGGCGTTCATGACATCGCCTTCACGAACGGGCGCGGCCCGCGCCTGCATCACGCCGCGTTCTGGGTCGCCAACCCGCTCCACATCATCGATCTGTGCGATCTGATGGCCACCACCGGGCATCTCGCCAACATGGAGCGCGGCCCCGGGCGCCACGGCATCTCCAACGCGTTCTTCCTGTATGTGCGCGACCCGGACGGACACCGGATCGAGATCTACGCCTCCGACTACCAGACCGTCGATCCGGATCACGAACCGATCAGATGGGATCTGAAGGACCCCCAGCGCCAGACCCTGTGGGGGGCCCCGGCCCCGAAAAGCTGGTTTCAGGAGGGCACGGATTTCACCGGCGCCGCCCAGACCGACCCGACGCTCGCCGCCCAGCCGATCATCGCCCCCTGAAAGGACCCCCGCCATGACCCGCCCGCATATCGCCGCCTTCACCCATGACGGGGCGCTGAAATACGGGCTCGCGCGGGCGGAAGGCATGGTCGCCCTGTCGCCCCGCCACCCCGAATGGCCGACCCTGCGCGAGGTGGTTGGGGCGGGCGCGCTGGCGCGGCTGGCCGAGGAGGCCGCCGGGCTGCCGACCGACATCCCGTTGCAGGACATCGCCTTCGCGCCGCCGATCCCGGCGCCGGAAAAGATCATCTGCGTCGGGGTGAACTACCCGGACCGCAACGCCGAATACAAGGACGGCAAGGCGGCGCCGCCCAACCCCTCGCTGTTCGTGCGTTTTGCGCGCAGCTTCGTCGGCCACGGACAGAAGCTGATCCGCCCGCGCGAATCCGAACAGCTTGATTACGAGGGCGAGATCGCCGTCGTCATCGGCAAGGCCGGGCGGCGCATCGCCCAGGCCCGGGCGCTCGATCACGTCGCGGCGCTGACGCTGTGCAACGAGGGCACGCTGCGCGACTGGGTGCGCCACGCCAAGTTCAACGTGACGCAAGGCAAGAATTTCGACGCCAGCGGCGCGATGGGGCCGTGGCTGGTCCCCTATGACGACGAAAGCCAGATCGCCGACATCGCGCTCACCACCCGCGTCAACGGCGAACTGCGACAAAGCGATCGCACCGCGCGCATGATCTTCTCGTTTCGAAAGATCATCGAATACGTCTCGACCTTCGCCACCGTCACCCCCGGCGACGTGATCGTCTGCGGCACCCCGACCGGCGCCGGGGCGCGGCTTGACCCGCCGGTCTGGCTGAAACCCGGCGACGTGGTCGAGGTCGCCGCCGAGGGCATCGGCGCCTTGCGCAACCCGGTCGCGGACGACCCGGCGCGATGACGCCCGAGTCCATCGCCGCCGCCGCGCTGGCGCTGGAGCAGGCCGAGCGGACTCGCCGGCAGATCGGGCTGCTGTCGCTGGCCCACCCGCGTATGGACATGGACGACGCCTACGCGGTGCAGGACGCGTTCGTGGCGCGCAGGATCGCCGCCGGGCGGC
This sequence comes from Oceanicella sp., assembly GCF_056449545.1. Lineage (NCBI taxonomy): Bacteria > Pseudomonadati > Pseudomonadota > Alphaproteobacteria > Rhodobacterales > Paracoccaceae > Oceanicella > Oceanicella sp. The sequence goes on from NZ_JBWOMN010000003.1 coordinate 10,833, forward strand.
GCCCGATCGGCTGGAAGATCGGACTCACCTCCCGGGCCATGCAGGCGGCGCTCGGCATCGACATCCCCGACAGCGGCGTGCTGCTCGACGACATGGCCTTCGACGACGGCGCCACGGTCCCGGAAAACCGCTTCATCCAGCCCCGGGTCGAGGCCGAGATCGCCTTCGTCATGGAAACCTCGCTGAGAGGCGAGCATGTCACCATGTTCGACGCGCTCGCCGCCACGCGCTGCGTGACCCCGGCGCTGGAGATCCTCGACACCCGCATCCTGCGCGCCGATCCCGCCACCGGCGCGCGGCGCAGCGTGCTTGACACCATCGCCGACAACGCCGCCAATGCCGGGATCGTCACCGGCGGGCGGGCCATGCCCCCGGACGCGATCGACCTGCGACGGGCCGGCGCCGCGGTGGCGCTGAACGGCCGGGTGGAGGAAACCGGCCTCGGCGCCGGGGTGCTCAACCACCCGGCGCGGGCCGTCGCCTGGCTGGCCTGCCGGCTGGCGCGCCGCGGGCAGGGGATCGAGGCCGGGCAGATCGTGCTGTCGGGGTCTTTCATCCGCCCGGTGGAGGCCCGCCCCGGCGACACCGTCACCGCCGATTTCGGTCCGTTGGGGACCATCGGCATCCATTTCGCCTGAGGAGACCGCCATGCCCGCCCCCGAAAACCGCCTGAAAGCCGCCCTCGCCGCCGGGCGCGAACAGTTTGGATTCTGGATCTCGCTCGCCGATCCCTACGCCGCCGAGCTGCCGTCGCGGGCCGGGTTCGACTGGCTGCTGCTGGACGGCGAACACGCGCCCAACGACATTCGCGCGCTGGCCGGGCAGTTGCAGACGCTGGAGGCCTCGGAGTCCAACGTGGTGGTGCGCGCCCCCATCGGCGAGACCTGGATCATCAAGCGCCTGCTGGACATCGGCGCCCAGTCGCTGCTGATCCCCATGGTGGAAAGCGCCGCGCAGGCCGAAGGCCTCGTGCGCGCCACCCGCTACCCGCCCCACGGCGTGCGCGGCGTCGGGGCGGCGGGGGCGCGGGCCTCGCATTTCAGCGGCATCGCCGATTACGTGACCACCGCGGACGCGCAGATCTGCCTGATCGCGCAGCTGGAAAGCCGGGCCGGGCTCGACAATCTCGACGCCATCCTCGCGGTCGAGGGCCTGGACGCGGTGTTCATCGGCCCCGCCGATCTCGCCGCCTCGCTGGGGCATCTGGACAACCCGGCGGCGCCGGAGGTGCGCGCGGCGATCGAGGACGCCACCGCGCGCATCGTCGCCGCGGGCAAGGCGGCGGGGGTGATGACCGGCGATGAATCGCTGATCGCCCGCTGCCGCGAATTGGGCGCCACCATGATCGGCGTCGGCGGCGACGCGGCGCTGTACGCGCGCGCCGCCGCCGACCTCGCCGCGCGCTACCGCGCCGGACGAGGACCGGCGGCGATTGACGGCGGGGGGGCTGCGGGGGGGGGGGGGCGGCGAGGCGCGCCCCTGTCGCCAACCCCAGCCCCCCCCATCGCCCCC
>NZ_JBWOMN010000004.1:0-32976 GCF_056449545.1 Oceanicella sp.
GCACAGGCGTCGGGACTGCGACGGGGCTCGTGATTTCCGCGCCGGATCCCGACGGCGAAGGGCGCGTGGTTTTGTTCACGGGCGAGGATGCGGACGGCGTGTATCAGACGTTCACAACGCAGGTCAACATCATGGCCGACGGCTGGTCATGTGTGCGCGGGCGGCGACCGGCTGATCCTGGGCCGCCCGCTGGCCGCCGTGAAAGGCGCGCCGGACCGCGCGGCGTCCTGGCTGGGGTTTCTTGCCGCGAAGGCGTGGCGCACGGCCAACCCGAAGGCTCATCTGGGTGAGCCTCTGGGCCTGACTCCTGCGGAGTTCTTCGCGGGTTTGCGCTAACTTACTCGGCAGGCTCTTTGCCCGGAGCCTCGCCGTGGCCAAGTACGCTCTCTTCGAAGCGCTTGAGACGTCCGAGTTCTTGCGTGATCTGCGGGCTGATCGAGCGGCCCGTGACGAGCCGTAGGCCAGCTTCGAAGAGGAATGCGAGGGCGAAAATACCGGCCACAAAGATCAGAAAGTGCGGGTTTGAGCGCGTGGTGTAGGCGATCGCGAAGCCGGCGGCGCCAAAAGTGCCGAGGGCGGCGAGGGCCACGAGGCTGCGGCGTGCGCCGGTCTTCTCGCACTGCCTCAGGTGGGCGGCATGGGTGAAGCCTTGGATCAAAAGGACGGCGATGGCGGCGATCGAGGCGATGGCGCCAAGGTCAAGGAAGATGACCATCGGGACGATCAGGACGGCCGAGATCAAGAGCCCTTCCGTGTTGTTGAAGACGGAGTACTCGTAGGCCTCGGGCAGGTCACCGTCGCGGGCGAGGGTGTAGCTGATCTGGGTCACGGAGTAGAGCGTGGCGTTGATCGCCGAGGCCGTCGCAAGCAAGGCCGTCGCAGCCATGATCTTGAAACCCAGAGGGCCAAACGCGGGGCGCACAGCGGCGGCGAGAGCGAAGTCCTTGTCCTTAATGATCTCGTCAAGCGGCAAGCTGCCGAAGACGGCCACCGAGATGGCGACGTAGAGGACGGCGACCAGCAAGATCGCGAGCGTCATCGCACGCGGCATGGTGCGCTTTGGATCCGGCATGTCCTCGACGCTGTTGGTGATCACGCTGAAGCCCTGGAAGGCAAAGAACGTCAGACCGAGGGCGAAGAAGATGTTGATGGGGGCGGGCGCTTCAGTGGGCGCGAGCCTGGTGGGATCGATGTAGCAGAGCGCGGCAACGGTGAAGACTGCGAGCACGCACAGCTTGACGATCACGATGGAGCTCTCGGCCTTTGCGACCAGGGCGGCGCCGACGAGGTTAACGCCCACGAAGACGGCCAAAACCGCGACCGACGCGAGGTTGATCCAGGTTGTCGTGGGCCCGCCTGCTGCGTACGACGCGGCGTAGGTCCCGAAGGACTTGGCGACAGCTGCGAGGGCCACCAGCTGCGCGAAGTAGAACAACACGCCGAGCGAGCCCGAGACAAGGCCCTCGCCGTAGAGCTGCGTCAGGTACTCGATGATGCCGCCGCGGCTCGGGTAACGCACGGCCAGCTTGCTGAGCGAGTAGCCACACAAGAGCGCCACAATTCCACCGATCAGGAATGACACTGTCACGAGGCTACCTGCGATCGCGCCGGCCTCGCCGATCACGATGAAGATGCCCGCGCCCACCATGGAGCCAATGCCCAGGAAGACGGCGCTCCAGAGGCCAAAGGCCTTGGGCTCACTTGTTACTTGTTCCATGGCGGTGTTCGAGTGAGTTTGTCGGGAGTCGTGAAAAAGCCCGAGTGCTCTTTGGCAAGAACACTCGGGCCAAGGCGGGATTGGCGGGGCCCTACTTGTAGATCTTGAAGGTGCCGGCCTGGTACTCGTTCCAGTACTCGTCCAGCTTCACGCGCACCTTGCCGCTGAGCAGGACGACACCCAGGATGTTGGGCAGCGCCATGCCGAGGATCATCAGGTCGCCGAACTCGAGCACGTTGGTGGCCGAGACGATCGAGCCGAGGAACACGAAGCACAGGAACAGCAGCTTGTAAGCCAGGCTGGCCTTGTCGCCAAACATCCAGCACCAGCAGCGCTCGCCGTAGTAGCTCCACGAGATGATCGTCGAGTAGGCGAAGAAGAACACGGCGACCGCGAGGACCTTGGGGAACCAGCTGATCACGCCGCTCATCGCGAGCGAGGTCAGGACCGCGCCTTTGTTGGTGGCGACGGCGTGGGCCATCGCCGGATCGGTCGAGTTGTAGGCGCCGGTGATCACGATCACGAGCGCGGTCATCGTGCAGATCACGACCGTGTCGATGAACGGGCCGAGCATGGCGACCGTGCCCTCGCGGATCGGGTAGTCGGTCTTGGCGGCCGAGTGCGCGATCGCGGCGGAGCCGGTACCGGCCTCGTTGGAGAAGGCCGCGCGCTTGAAGCCCTGCACCAAGACGCCGATCAAACCGCCGTAGCCAGCGGCCGGCGTGAACGCCTCGCTGAAGATCAGGCTGAAGGCGTTCGGGATCTCGCTCGCCATGCTGAACAGGATGTACAAGCAGGCCAGGATGTAGAGGCCGCACATGAACGGCACGATCTTCTCTGCTGTGGCCGCGATGCGCTTGATGCCGCCGATGATCACGATGCCGACCCCGATCGTCATGACGAGGCCGTAGACCCACTCGTTGCCCGCGAGCCACGTGAAGTTGCTCGACATCAGGTCCATCGACTGGTTGACCTGGAAGGCGTTGCCACCCGCGAGCGAGCCGCCGATGCACAGGAACGCGAAGAAGTACGCGAGCACCTTGCCGGGGATCGCGAGGCCACTCGAGACGTCCTTCAAGCCTTCCGAGAGGTAGACCATTGGGCCACCCATCATGCGGCCGTCTTTGCGCTTGACGCGGTACATCTGCGCGAGGCTGCACTCGACAAACTTACTGGACATGCCGAGGAAGCCCGCGCAGATCATCCAGAAGGTTGCGCCGGGGCCACCGACCGAGATCGCGATCGCGACACCGGCGATGTTGCCCAGCCCGACGGTCGCGGACAGCGCACTCGTGAGTGCCTGGAAGTGGCTGACTTCGCCCTCGTCGTTGGGGTTGTCGTACATGCCGCGGGTGACACTAAGCGCGTGCTTGAAGCCGCGGATGTTGATGAAGCCCATGCGGATCGTGAAGAAGATCGCGCCCAGCACGAGCCACAGGACCGCGAATGCGACGCCGGGGCTATAAGCGGCCAGCGTGGGAGCGGTGACGGCGTCGTCGCCCGTGGGGACCTTGATGTCAAAGCCGCGCGAGCCGTTCTTGTACTTGGTTTCGAGCGTGGTCGTGACGGCGGCGAGCGCGTCGCTCTCGAGCAGCCCGGCGGGCAGGTTCAGCGTCAGGTTCGACTCGCGCGGGTCGAGCTCGCCGTTGGCCTCGAGGGTCGCGATCATCGCCTCGACAGTCGCGACCGGGTCGGCCGCGAGGTTGCCGCTGGCGCCCGAGGCTTCATCCTCGCCGTGGAAGAGGTCGTAGAAAATGAACCCGGCGAGGACGCCGTTGACCTTGCCAAACGTGTCGTTCGCCCCCTTATTAAAGGATGCCCACCAGCCATCGGCTTCGACAGCAGCGTCTCCCTTGGGGATCGCGCTTGGCTGGGCGACCTCGGGACCCGGGTCGGGTACGAGGGAAACCGCCGAGGCAGAGGGGAGGGCGAGGGCTAGGAGTGCCGTTGTTAGGAGCAGCAGCTTGTGGCGCATAGGAGGCGTCGGGGCGGTCGGGGAGGGACTCGGGGGGATGTCTCAGGGCCCCAAGGTAGCGGGGAGGGGCTCATCGCACACGGTCAAAAATGGGACCTACCGGGATCAGACACGTGGCAAGGGCAATGGAACTTCCTGCAAACCCCCGTTCTGCTTACAGGATTTCAATTCAACGGTACGATTGGGGTTAATGAATCCCCGCGTGATGAGCGGGGCTTGCCGTCGCCCCGGCACACCCAGTCCCAAAATCGTGACTCCCCCTATGAACACGTTCAAACGCATCCTGCTTACCCTCGCCGCTGGTGGTCTCGCCGCAACCTCGCTCCAAGCGCAGTCGGTCGTGGTCACCTCGCCGCCCCCCGGATCTCAGACGCCGATCCCCAGTGCCGAGATCACGGGCTTCGTGATCGACCCGCTCGAGTCGGTGAACGAGGTCTTCTTCCGCACGCGCTACACCGATGGCACGCTGTGTCCGCCGATCGAGAGAGACGGCGGCTACACGGCAGGCAGCCTCGGCTGGGCTTACGACATCACGTGGGACGGCTCTGGATTGGGCACGTTCACCGGGCGTATGAAGTGGCTCGCGGGTGGCACCAACTTCCTCGACATCTATCTGCCGACCGACACGCTTGGCAGCCCGAACTACTCGCAGTCGGTTGTTCTGCAAACAGCTGGCGTGCAGCCGACCGACATCGTCGGCAACATCCACGCCGTGCAGCGCACGATCGACGTGTCGGATGCCCAGGGCAACGTCGGCGCGTTTGCGTTCCGCGTCGACCTGATCAACACAACGGCATCGACGACGATGAACGTCGACCTGACGGCGAAGCTGACGCTGCCCGACCAGACGGTCGTGGACTTGCCGCTTGGCGGACCGGGCGTGAACTCGATCGCGTACTCGATCGCACCGGGTGACTTCTCCTACACTTCGGTGCAGGACCAAGCCGGCATGACGTTCAGCTTCCCGCTCGACACGGCGCCGATTCCGCAGCCGATCCAAGAGGGCCTGTATCACATGGAGGTCTTCGTCAACCAAGGCCCCGCGCTGATCTGGTTCGACGAAGACGTGGACTTCGAGGTCACCGATCGCACCGGCAAGCCGTTCCGCGACGTGACCAAGATGGCGGGTCTACAAGACATTGCGTTCCAAGGTGGCAACCGCCCGGCGGCCGGCACCTGCGTGGCGGTCTTCGATTACAACAACGACGGCCTGACCGACCTGTTCTTCTCGAACCCAGCGGCCGACGAGACCTTCCTTGTGATCGGCAACAACTGGCCCTTCCCCGGTGGTCACAACTATCTGCTTCAGAACAACGGCGACGGAACGTTTAGCGACGTGACCGCGGCCTCTGGCGTGACCGGTGACATGACGAAGGCCTCGTACGGCGTCACTTGGGGCGACGTCGACAACGATGGCGACTTGGACCTGTTTGTGGGCAACCGCAAGCGCCAGCCATTCATGTACCGCAACAACGGTGACGGCACCTTCACCGATGTCGGCCAGGGCTCCTTCGGGACACCGCACACCGAGTGGTGGATGGCGCCGCGCTTTGGCGACATCGACGCCGACGGCGACCTGGACCTGTATGTCGCGAAGTACATGCAGACGTTCAACACCACTTGGGCGCTGACCGGTTGGGTCAACGACATGTGGCGCAACGAGTTCGAAGAGGGCATCTTCGACCCGCTCTCACCGGGTTTCCCGATGTTCACCAAGATGAACGCGATCAGTGGCACGGCCTCGAAGGGCGTCAGCCTTGGCTCGTATTTCTTTGACTCGAACCGCGATGGCAACTTGGACCTCGCCGTGCACAACGACTTCGGCGCCTTCGCGATTCCGAACGAGCTGTACGAAGGCGATGGCACGGGCGCTTTCACCGACGTGAGCATTGCGCGCGGCTACAACGTGGGTGAGTTCTCGATGGGCGAGACGGTCGGCGACTTCAACGGCGACGGTTTCCTCGACGTGTACTCGACCAGCATTGGCCGCAACTCGATGCTGCTTGGCGACGGCGCGGGCAACTACACTCAAGGCGTGCTCGGCAGTGGCGCCGAGGGCGACTACATGACGCAAGGCCCTCAAGCTGATGGCTTGAACCTGAACGACAACTGGGGCGCGATGTCGTGGGACTATGACCTCGACGCCGACACCGACTTGTATGTTGTGGGCGCCGACCTGTTTACCAGCTTCAACATGCCGATCGCCGAAGTGCATCCCGACAACGTCTTCAGCAATGATGGGACGGGGCAGTTCACGCAGCAGGCGACTGCGCTCGGCCTCAACAACGGCGCGCGTGGCCGTGGTGCCGCCCTTCTGGACTTCGACATGGACGGCGACATGGACGTCATCGTGCCAGCCGAGAACGAGGGCGCGACGCTGTACCGCAATGATCAGGTGACGGGCAACCACTACCTGACTCTGCGTCCCGTGACGCACCGCTCGGCACCCGGTGGTTTCAATACTTACTTCGAGGTCACAGCCGGTGGCCAGAAGCAGGTGCACGAGCTGATGGCCGAGAACGCGCACGGCAGCCAGAGCGACAACGCCTACACGTTTGGGCTCGGCGCTAACGCGGCCGCCGAGGTCACGGCGTATTGGACCCGTGGTGGCTCGACCACGCTCTTCTCGCAGGCCTCAGACGTGGTCAAGTTGATCCACGAGACGGTCGTCGAGATCAACGGCGAGATCGACGGTTCGGTGCAAGAGAACACGCTGGCGAACCTGCGCTTGATCGGCCCTCCCGGTGGCATCGCGATCGCCGCGATGAACGACCCGGCGGTCCCGTTCCCGTTCCCGCTGCCCTCCGGCGGCGCGATGGACATCTGGCCGAACTTCAGCTTCCTGAAGGTCGCGATCCTGAACGGTGCCGGTCAGGCCACATGGACCCTCGGTCCGGTGCCTCCGGGTTTCGTGGGTGCGGTCTTTGACTTCCAAGAGGTGACGCTGAACCCGTTCACGTTCATCTACGACTCGAAGTCGGGCGTCAGCTCGATGACGATCGTTCCGTAAAGGAAGAGCTTCGTATTCAGTCAGCGGGCGCCGCCTTCCGATTCGGGAGGCGGCGCCCGTTTTCGGGGCTCGGATTCGGATGGCGGGCTGCCAGAAGCCAACTACGTGCAGAACGAGTGGTTTTCGCAGGCTCTTGCTGCCACATCCACGCGCGTGTTGCGTACCGTGCCTCTCTGCGACCCGCACCCCCTTGAACCCTTCATTATGTTCTTCACGATCCTGCCTGCTCTTCTTCTTTGCGCCGCTCCCGTCCCGGGCGATCTGACTCAGGCCGAGCTCGAGTCCATGTCGCACGACATCCTGGCAGCGATTGAAGAGCTACGCGGCGACAAGTACACACGCGACGTCAAGGTCTCGATCGCCGACAAAGCCGGCTTCCTCGAATACGCCGACGATCGGATGGAGCGCACGACCACGGACAATCAAATGCGCAGCGACGAGCTTGTGATGAAGCTCGCGGGGCTCGTCGATCCCAAAATGGACTACATGGGCAAGCTGATGAGCCTTCTGGAAGACCAAGTTGGCGGGTTCTACGACCCGGGCACCGAGTCGTTCTGCTTGATGTCCAGCTTCCAAGGTGGCCTAGCCAAGATCATCCTGGCGCACGAGCTGACGCATGCGCTCGACGATCAGCTGTGGGACATCGATGGCACGCTCGATCGCTTGGCCGGCAACGCCGATGCACAGATGGCCTATCAGGCTGTCGTCGAGGGAAGCGGTACCTCGACGATGAACGAGTGGACGATGAAGCACTTCGGCAAGGACATCTCGATGAAGGACCTGACGGGCGCCAGCGAGATGGATATGGGCGGTCTCGAGGATGCGCCCGCGTCGCTTTGGAAGCCGATGCTGATGGTTTACATGAAAGGCGCGGCGTTCTTGAAGCGCACCGACAACGTGATGGCGGGGCAGATGGGCAGCGTCGATCGCGCGGATCTTGAGCGCGCGTTCACGGCGCCGCCGATGTCGACCGAGCAGATCCTGCACCCCGAGAAGTACTGGGACGAAGAGCAGTATGACGCGCCGACGCCGCTTCGCATCGACACGTCCAAGCTTGAGGCCGACGGTTGGAGCCTGATCAACCAAGAGACTCTGGGCGAGGCGACCTTGGCCCTTGTGACCGCGCCGGATTCGGAGCGCGGGGGACTTGACGTGTCGAACCCGATGGCGCTGTTGGGCCTGCGTTACACCAACAAGGCGGCCGAGGGTTGGGACGGCGATCGTTACGTGCTGCTCGAGAAGGGCGACATGTTGTACTTCCACCTGACGACCGTTTGGGACAGCGAGAAAGACGCGGCCGAGTTCGCCGAGAACTTGGGCCGTCAGGCCGAGAAGTTGGAGGCCGCGCGCAATGTGATGAGCGCAAACGGTCTCTCGCAGTCGAAGGCCTTTGCGCGTGGGAACCGTGTGGATCAGTGCTGTGTACTGGGCGCACCCGAGGGCTTCGATCTAGAGGGCCTCGAGGCCGACCTCAAGGTCTTGCAGGTGCTCGAGCCGCTTGGCTCGAAGTAGGCAATCGCGAACCCCGCTTCAAAGGGCGTCTGCAACACGGCACGCCCGGCACGCAACTTGTGCCTGGCGTCGTATGCGTTGGATTCGCCCGGCTAGAGCACGGCGCGTCGTGCGCGGGCTAGGCGTGCGAGTTCTTGGCGCCAGGGATCTTGGTACGCGCCGGGCTCGAGGTTGAGGAACGGCCACGGTTGGGTTTCGGGCGAGATGGCTTCCGATGCGGTCGCGGGCTCGCCCAGCCACCAGAAGCTGAGTTGGGCTTGCAGGGGAAGGTCTTCGGCGATGCGGGGACTGGGTTTCCCGATCATCGCGATGCCGCTTGGGTTGCTCGCGAGTTCGCGCAGGAACGGGACTTGGGCGATGCGGCGGGAGCGCGGATCGGTGTCTTCGGGGAGGGCTGCAGTGGCGGTGGCGAGGCGCGCGAGTGCGGGGCCAAGCTCGGGGCGCGCAGCTTCGAGCTGGGCGCAGTACCAGGCGGCGCTAAGCAGCTCGCGGTCGATGACAAGAACGTCGGGGCGTAGCTCGAGCGTCACCTGCGCGTACAGAAGCGGGAAGAACAAGACGTCGCTGTAGCCGAGGCGGTTGACGACCAGGATGCCGCCATCTGGCATGTCTTCAAGCACGGTGCGGGCATAGGCCTCGGCCTCGGTGACCTCCGACATGTCGGTGAAGGCAGCAAGCGTCGGTTGGCCGGCTTCCTTGGAGTCGTCGCCGTAGCTCGGCGCGACGTGAACCATGGCGAGCAAGAGGCCGCCAAGCAAGAGGAGCGGCGGTGGCAGCCGGTCATCAAGGCGCTCTTCGATGCGCGCGAACAAGAGCCCCACAACGGCGGCGCTGAGCACCACGACCGGCGTGAAGCTACCGGCCAAGCGTACGCGGGCGATCTGCTCGTCGACCGGCCAGTGCTGCGCCCAGAAGAGGCCGAGCGCGGTGACAAGCAGCGTGACGCCGGCAAGCACAAGCCGCACGTCGGGCATCAGGACCGCGCTCGTGTCGCTGGGATTGTTGCCATCGCCCACACCTTGGGATTTGGGACGGCGCAGGCCGAAGACGAGACAGACGAGGATCAAAAGCGGCCACTGACCGACGAGGTGCTCGGCGACGAAGCTGGCTTGGGCCGCGAGGTCGCGCTCGGGCCCAGAGCCAAACTGGCGCCTTAGCAGGTGGTCCATCAGCGAGCTGAGGCTGTCGATGCCGCCCCAGTTGACGGCCGGGTTGCCGGCGGCGGCGAGCGGGACGTACAGGTAGACCGAGAGGCCGAGCGCGAGGCCGAGCGCGGCGCGGCCACCGACTTTGGGCAGGGGACCTGCGCGCAGGACGCCGAACACGAATAGCGGGAACAGGAAGACGGACGCGGGGTGGGCGGCTAGCGCAAGGCCGAAGAGCAGGCCGAGGAATGCGGGCCGCGCATGCAAAGCCGCGAGCAGCATCGCGCCGGTGAGCGCGGCGGCGAGGGCGTAGGTCTCGACCACGACGGCTTGCGCCGCGAAGGTGGGCGACGCGACAAGCAGGCCGGCTGCCAGGAAGCCCGCGATGTGCCTCTCGCCATTGCGGCCTTCCACGAAGCGCGCGACAAACGCGACGCATAGGGATGCCGACAGGACCGAGAGCAGGACAAGCGCGCGCGCGGGCTCGATTCCGAAGAGACCCAAGAGCTTGGACCAGGTGCCGCCGATCAGCATCAACAGCGGGAAGCCGGGCGGGTGCGGGACGCCAAAGACGCTGGCCGCGGCGGCGAGCTCGCCCGCGTCTTCGAAGGTGAGCCCCGGCGCGGCGGCGCGCAGGAGGACAAGCACGGCCACGATGAAAGCGAGCGCAGGCGTGACGTAAGATGGGGAGCGGGGCATCCCCCGAGGTTAGCGAGCAGGTGCGCGTGGCACCACGTTAGAAGTGGCTCACCACGGGAACGGCAGTCTGCGGATTTGGCCGAGGAAGTCGCTCATGCCCTGCCAGAAGCGGTCCCCGAAGAGCAGCGCGCCAAGAGCGCACGCGACGACTAGGCCGGCCGCAAAGAGTGCATACGTGCCGTGCTTCATCGGCATGAACCACCAAAGCGAAGCGCCCAGCAAAAGCCCAAGAGCCCCGCCGCAGCCGAGGCGAACCGCCCTGTCCATCGAGTCGAGAGGCTTCTTCATGCTTGGATCGTACTCCGGGCGCACCGGCTGATTCACTTGCGCGAGGACAAACCCTTAGGGCTGATCGAATCGCCAAGCGCGCGTGACTTGGTCGGCTTCCGCCAGCGTGAGCCCGAGCCAGGCTTCGCCGTAGCTGGTGGGCCCGGGACCGAGCGCGAGCGCGATGCCGAGAGGGACAACCGGGTGCGTGAGGAGGGACGCCACTAGCCGAATGCGACGCCGTCGCGGCGTTTGCGGGGGAGGCCGCCCGCGACGCGGCCGAGCATGAGGAAGACGCCTTCGATGCGATGGCCCGGGCGCGGTGGTGGGAGGTCGTCTTCGGCGAGCTGCCACGGGCTGATGAAGACTTCGAGCGGGGTGCCCGGGGCGTCGAGTTCGATGCGCGAGACGGGGGCGCCGGTGAGGTCGTTTTTGAGGTGCGTGATCGTGCGGATGCGCATGGAGATCTGCATGCAGGCGGCGGGCGAGGCGGAGTCCCCGAGCGGCGCGATGGCGGCGCCGTGGGGCTGCTCCAATAGATCGTCGCCGGAGTCGTAGCGGTTGGGGCTGTCCTCGTTGGGGCCGATGTAGTCGACTTGTAGCGCGAAGCCGGCGAACATGATCGCAAGCACGTGGCCGCGGGGCAGCGCGCGTGGCAAGCGGGCGGCGTCGGTCAGGTAGCAGGTGAGGTCGTGGCCGTCGTGCTCGTCAAAGGGCGAAGACGGCGCGGGCGGATCCGTGCGGCCGACGAGGATTGCATCGCCGGGCGAGTCGTCGAGACGCTCGAGCTTCCACAGAGCGACGCGGCGCCGGTAGCGGCTCGTGTAGAACGGCCACAGGGCGGGGCGCAGCGAGCCGTCGCGGTCGAGGCGCAACTCGAGCCCACCCGCGAGTGGCAGGCGCAGGTGCTCACCGTCGCGACCGCGCCAGGCCGTCGGCTGGCCGCTGTCGCGGATGGCGCGGGTGACAGCTTCGAGGTCCCAAGCGGGAGAGAAGCCGATGCATTCGAGCAGGAAGTCCAAGGTGGTCCGGGGGCGGGTGCCATGTGGTAACCTCCCGCGATGCGGCAGGATACGTTTTTATTGGGACTTGGGCTTGTGCTGTCTTCGTTCGGCCTTGGGTCGTGCGGGAGCAGCGAGGCGGTGCGGCCGAACGTGCTGGTGATCTCGGTCGATAGCTTGCGGCGGGATCACGTCTCGGCGTATGGCTACACGCCGATCTTCGCCAAGGGCGAGGCGACGACGCCGGCGGTGGATGCGCTGGCAGCGGAGGGCGTCTTGTTCGAGGATGCGGTCTCGACGACGTCGTGGACGCTGCCTTCGCACATGGCCTTGATGACGGGGCTCGAGGACACGCTGCATGGTGTGACCGACAACGCCAAGCGGTTGGATCCGGCGATCGAGACGATGGCCGAGGTGCTGGGCGCGCGCGGGTATCGGACGGCGGGCTTTTTCAGCGGGCCCAACCTGCACCCGGTGTTTGGGTTTGGGCAGGGTTTTGAGCAGTACGAGAACGCGTCGGGCATCGAGCTTCCGGACGCGGCGTTTGAGGCTTCGGCCGAGGATGAGAACGCCCTCTTGAGCGTGCACAACGACTCGCACCAAGGGCTAACAAGTCCCGAGGTGAACCGGCGCGGACTTGAGTTCTTGGACTCTGCGGTGGACACAGACGAGCCGTTCTTTCTGTTCCTGCACTACTGGGATCCGCACTACAACTACGTGCCGCCGGCGGAGTACGCCACGCGGTTCGATCCCGATTACGCGGGTGCATCGGACGGCTCGAAGTTCATCTACACGTACGACATCAAGTCGCCGCGCGACATGCAGCACATTCTGTCGCTGTACGACGCCGAGATCCGGTACACGGACGATCACATCGCGCGCGTGCTTGAGCGGCTCGACGACTTGGGGCTGGCCGACGACACGCTTGTGGTGTTTGTCAGCGACCACGGCGAGGAGTTCTTCGAGCACGGGAAGAAGGGGCATCAGCGCAACTTCTTCGAGGAGTCGATTCGGGTGCCGATGGTGATGCGCTGGCCGGGGCATCTGCCCGCGGGCGAGCGCGTGGTCGGGCAGGTACGCTTGCAGGACGTGCTGCCAACGGTGGCCGAGCTGGTGGACGTGGCGCCGCCAAGTTACGTCACGGGGACAAGCCTTGTGGGTTTGGTGGAGGGTGGCGGTGAAGCGCCTCCATCGCAGCTGTTTGAGCTGAACTTGCCGCGCCGCGATACGCATCGGTTTGGGCTGCGCCAAAACGGCCTGTACGTGTACTGGGATCAGACCGAGAAGAAGGGTGCGTTCTACGACTTGCGCACCGATCCGAAGGAGCTGCGGCCGACGCCGCTGGGCGACTTGGCGACGTCGGACTTGCCGGCTGCGAAGCTGTTGCGCGCGCGGCTTGCGGCGGCGGAAGAGGCGCGCGCGAGCGTACCCTCGACACCTGGGCACACGGGCCTCGAGGGGCTGCCGGATGAGCTCGAGCGCAGCTTGCGCGCGAATGGTTACCTGGGCGACATCGAGGACGACATGCCGGCGCCCAAGGACAAGGGTGGCGAGTAGATGACACGTGCTTGGCACGTGGCGCTGGCGGCTTCGCTGGCTCTGGGGATCTTGCCGCTGGCCTCGGGCCTGCACAGCGCGCGGTTGTTCTTCGCGAACAAGGCGGGCGCGAGCGAGGCGAAGCAGCTTGAGAGTTTCAAGCTGCCGTGGACGCAGCCGGCTTTCCTCGAGATGGTGCAGCGGCTTGATGCCGTGCTGCCCGAAGACGCGGCGCTGTTGTGCACACCCGCGGGCGGCGACGATCGCACGGGCAAGTCGCGGTGGTTCTTGTTCTTGGCCGACGCCTTGTATCCGCGGCGTGTGTATGTGCGCAAGCCGGCGTTTGCGAGCGGCACGCTAATGGACTATCCGAGGTGGATCGACTTCCACTTCGACGTGTTGGATACGGACGAGAGCGGGCTTGGTTTCACCTCGCTCCGCGCACGCAAAGAGGTGCTGCGCGAAGACGCGGAGCGGCTTGCCGAGCGCGGCGTGGATTGGGAGCTTCGCTTTCAGCTTGATCCTGCGCAGCCGTTTGCGGGCGCGGTGCTTCTGCACGGCGGCGAGCCGGTGGCGTTGGGCGAGGTGGCGCCGTGACGGTCGAGCTTGCGGGCCTTGTGGCCGGGCTGGGCTGCCTTGGGTGGGGGCACTTTGTGCTCTCGTTCTTGGGCGCGCCGGAGGTTTGGAAGGAGCGAAGTTGTCTTGAGCGATTGACGACGGCGTGTCTCTTGGGGCTCGTCCTTGTGCCGACGGTTTTGTACTTGGGCGTGCTGATCGCGGGGCCGCTGCCGGTTTGGGCTGGTGATGGGATCTTAGGGTTGGGAGTCCTGGCGGGGCTCTTGCGTCTGCGTGCGCTTGGGCCGGTGGGGCCTCGTTCGGAGCGGGCGCGGGGGCTGACGCTCGTGATGCTGGTTGCGCTGGTGGCGCTTGGGCTGCTGGCGTTTGTGGCGTCGAGCGCGGCGCCGGTACACCTGTTCGATCCCGTGTTTCACTTCGCGTACAAGGGCAAGGTCCTGTGGCACGAGGGGCTGGCCTCGGGCGCGTTCACGGACCTCGACGGCAGCGTCGGGCGCGTGATGACGCACCCAAGCTACCCGCCGCTTGTACCTTCGCTCGAGGTGCTGGGCAGCTTTCCGCTTGGGGACTTCTCGGCATCGGCGGCGCGCGTGCTCTGGGCTCTGTTTGCGATTGCGCCGGCGGTGTGGATCGCGGCGGCGCTTGAGGATCGCGCTCTCTGTGTGCGTTTGGCGGGCGCGCTGCTCTGGCTTAGCTTGCCGATGATCTACTACTATCGGCTACCGCATGCGGCGCCGATGAAGGCGGTCGTTGGGCTTCTAGTTGGGCCTGATGGCGCGGCGGGAATCCTGGGCGGCGAGGGCTGGCGTGGGACGGATGGGGCGAGCCTGGACGCGGGCGGTGACCTGGTGGTGGCGGCGTTTTTGTGCGGCGCGGTGGTGTACCTCGGGCGCGCGCGGCGTGCGGCGAGCGATGCGTGGATCGCGGGCATCTTCCTGGCGGGCGCGATCCTCGCAAAGAACGAGGGGCTGGCTTTGAGCGCGGTCTTGGTGGTGGCCTTGGGGATTGGGCTTGGTGCGCGGCGGCTCTTGCAGATGCCGGTGGGACGCGGACTTGGGACGGTGCGCGCTATGGACGCGGCGTTGGTTGTCAGCGCTCCGTGGCTGGTGTATCGCGGGCGCATCCCCGCGATCGACGAGTCGTATCCAGCGCTGATGCAACCCGCGCATGTCTTGAAGTCGATGACCGCTGATCGGTTCTTCGAGGGGCAGGCCGAGCCGGCTCTTGTGACCGTGCTGCGCGAGTACTTTTTGACCTTCACCGACGTCTTGCACTGGAACCTGATCTGGCCGCTGTTTGTCGTTGCGCTCTTCAGTGCGCTGGCGCGGCCGCGGCGTGCGCTCGAGCGTGGCGCGCTTCTACCTCTACTTGTGGTCGCGGGCGGCTTGGCCGCGTTCTTTTTGATCTTGGTCGTGACGCCATGGCACCTCGGGCGCTTGTTCACGACAGGCATCCCTGACCGCCTGTTCTTGCAGGTGGCGCCGCTTGCGGCATGGGGTGTGGTCGCTTGGGTGTTTGCTCCTTCTAGCGGTGAAGACCTTGGCGCCGAGCGGGAAGAAGCTGGCAACGAGGTCGAAGCATGAGCCAGAGGCTTGTTCAGGTCGTGCTTCTCTTGGCGGCCATCCTTGCGTTGTATTTTGGGTACCAGACGCTGGTCGCTTGGACGTTTGATGGGCTGGCGCTTGGCGCGCGGTCGATGACGGACACGTGGCCCGCGCTCGCGCTCGGCACGTTGGTGTTCGCGCTTGGGTTGTGTTTGCTGCCTGGGCAGAGCGTGGCTGAGCGCTTCGAGTCGTTTGCGCTAGCCGCGATTGCGTGGAGCATGGGGCTTGCGGTCCTGGCTGGCCTGCCCGACTTCGCGAGCGCTGCCGCGCTGGGTGGCGGGCCGATCTTGCGGCCGTTCTACCTAGTCTTGATGCTGGGCTGTGCGTGGTTTGCTTTTGGCGGACCGCTTCCGAAACGGCGGCTGTTTGCATTCGGTACTAGCGAGCGCGCGCTGCTTCTGTTCACGTTCCTGGGCACCGCGAATGGGAAGCTGTTTGCGCGCGAGGCGAACCCAGGGTTTGCGCTCTTGAGCTTGAGCGCCATCGTGGCGATCGCGTTGATGGCGCGAGGCCGTGGGCCGCGCGAGATTTTCGCCGTGGCGTCGGCGCGCCTCGGGCGTTTCACGCTGGGCATTTTTGCTGCTCTGCCGATCTGGTGGTTCGTGGCGGCGGCGAATGCGTCGAGCCGCGAGCCCGCGTTGCAGCTTGCGTGGCGGCTTGCCATGGCGGCGCTTGTCGCGCTTGTGGCCGTCGGCAGCTTCGGGCTGTTGGATCGAAGCGGACAGAGCGAAGAGCGCGCGCGCCATACTGCGCGGCGGGTCTTTGGCGCGCTGGTCTTGGGCTTGGGGGTCGTCTTGATCGGGGCCTTCTTGGGCGTTGTGGAGGCGGCAGCGTTTGAGCCCCTGGAGCGTGTCCTTGGCTCGCGCTTGCGTGTCCTCGGCCTGCACCCCAACTTGGGAGCCGCGCTGTTTGCCGCCGGGCTGCCGCTGAGTTTCGGTTGGATCTTTTCGGGTGCGTCGCCGTTCAAGACGCTGTCCAAAGAGCGGCGCCTGACGGGCAGCTTCTTGTTCGCGGGCGCGGTGCTTGTGCTATTCCTGTCGGGCTCGCGCGCGAGCAGCTTGGGCGCGGTGATCGGCCTGATCGCTTTCGGCGCTCTGTTCGGGTCGGCCTTGGCCACGAAGATTGGGCCACGGACTTGGATCGGTGGTGGCGTTCTGGTCGCCGTGTGCTTCGCGCTGTTCTTGTCGCCTCTGGGCGCCGGCCTGCGCGCCGCTCTGGATGCCAAAGCGCTGACTCAATCCGCTCTTGGACAGCGCTGGCATATCTGGCGCATGGCCGGCGCTGCGGTTGGGGATCACCCATGGACCGGCCTTGGGCCTTTGGGTTTCAACGGCCACGCGCAGTACGCGCTGAGCTCGTACTTTGACGGCACGCCGCAGACGCTGCACACGCACAACATCTTCGTGGCGGCGGCCGAGGGCGCGGGCTGGATCGGGCTCGTTCTGTTTGGCCTGTTCACGGGCGCGTTGCTCGAGGCGTTGCGGCGCGCGATCGTCTCGTCGCCGCGTGGCCATCGCGATCGCGCGCAGAGCGCGGCCGTTTTCGCCGCCGTGCTGGCCCTGTTGGCGTGCAACCAACTGGACCTCGGACAGAGCCAAGTCACGTTCATACCGCTTCTCTTTTGGAGCGCGATCACGATGACGGGCCTGCAGAGCCCGAAGACGTTCGACGTGAAGACTGCGCGCAGCTCGTGGCTGGTTCCGGCTGGGCTCTTGCTGTTGTTGTGGCCGGCGTCGGGGGCCACGTTGATCGGGCTGGGCCGCCGCATCGATTCGCAAGTGCTGGCCGCAGGCGGCCAGCCGATGAAGGCGGCGCGTGTTCTTGAGTCGCTGCGCGCCCCGTGGTTCTTCGCGGACGACATCGAAGTCACGCGCCGGCTGGCTGCGATCGCGCGTAAGTCGGGCGACTCGGCGCGCGAGCTGGCCATCTTTGACGAGGTCGCCCAAGAGCGCCCCGACTCGCAGCTTGCCGTCAGTCGCTACGCGGAAGCGCTGTTGAATGCGGGGGACTTCGAGCGCGGACTCGCGGCGTCACAGCGCGCACTCGCTCTGGATCCGTTCGGGCCGAGCGCGGCGAAACAGCGCCGGCAGATGGCGTGGGCACTGATGGGCCTCGGACAGCCCAAGAAGGGCGTCGACCTTCTTGTGGAAGCCTTGTTGGGTGGCGCCGGTTTGCCCGCTCGACTCGCTCGGCAGCTTGATGAACTCACAGGCGGCATGGACCTCATCGGGCGGCTTGATGCGGTCGGCGAAGACGTGATCGCTTCGGCGCATGAGGACGAGGTGGGCGCGCGGAGGAAGCTGGCGGGCCTCGTGAACGCATTCGAAACCCTTGGCGCGCAAGACCACGCCGTGCCGATTCTTCGCGGCGTGATCGCTGCTTCGGATGCCCCTGTGCGGGCCACCTACTACCAGCTGATCGGGCTCTTGATCGCGCTCGACCGCGAGCCCGAGGCGCTCGACGTTTTGGCGACTTCACCCTTTGGCAACGACGTCAACATGCGCGAGATCTTTGCGGGCCTGAGCCCAGCTGGCGACACGCTTGGCTCCGCTACAGACGGTGAGGTCTTGGACGTCTTTTTCACCGCTGGCCGGCTGAAGCAGAGCTACTTTGACAGTGCGCTCGACCTCGCCTTTCGGGGGGAGATCGACCTGGCTCAACACGAACTCGAACGGGCGCTGTACAACGCAAGTGACGGCTCGGAGCGCGTCTCTTTGATTGTGACTTTCATCCAAAGCGCAGGCGGTGGCGCTGCCAGCAGACAGTGGCAAATGCGGCAATACTTCGAGCGGGCATCGGTTCTGAAGAAGCACGCGCTTGACATCAGGACCATGGCGAATGTGCTCGGGATCGCCGCGACGAATCAGGCCGAGGCGGCCGAGCTCGAGAGCCACTTGGGGACCGCCGCTGACTCGATGGGGCCCATCGCCGCGACGTTCCGTGTTGCCCTTGGCCAAGTCAAAGAGGGACTCCGATGAGACCGCTTAGCGTGATCCGCTTGGGCCTTGTCGCCCTGGCTCTGGCATGGCCTTCGGCGTGCAGCAAGAGTGCGCCGGAGAGCCAGACCAACCTACTGTTTGTCGTCTTCGACACGACGCGACCCGACCACCTCTCGGCCTACGGCTACGACAAGCCCACGACCCCGCGCCTCGAGGCCCTCGCCGTGCGCGGTACTCGCTTCGACCGCGTGCGCAGCGCGTCGACATTGACACCCGTGTCGGCGGCCAGCTTCTTCACCGGCCAGCTGCCGCCGAAGACCGGCGTGCGCAGCCTCTTTTTGTTCTCGAAGAACGGCCTCGCTCCCGACGTCACCCCGCTCGCCGAGCTGTTGGCGCAGTCGGGCCGCAGCACCGCCGCCTTCGTCAGCGCGCCGCCGATGGGGCATCGGTACGGGTTCGATCGCGGCTTCGATGTGTTCGACGACGACGTGAAGGAGCACGCCGAGTCGCTGCGCGCTCAGAAGATCGGCAACGCCTACCAGCGCCGCGCGGACGCGACGACCGACCGCGCCCTCGGGTGGCTCGATGCAAACCACGACGAGCCCTTCGGACTCGTCGTGCACTACTTCGATGCCCACGATCCAAGCTTGGTGCCCCCGCGCGCGTTCCTCGAGAGCCGTGTCTCCTTCGACTTGCCCGAAGACCTCGACGAACGCGGTCACCTGGCTCTCCTGTTCGACGGCGCCGAGCCGGGCCGAGGCGGCCCGCGCGCAGCGGATCTGATCGAGCTCTACGATGCCGAGATCGAGTACATGGACACCCAGCTCGGCCGCCTCCTCGACACCCTCGCCACCCGCGGCGACCTCGATAACACCCTGGTCGTGGGGGGGGCCGGCCCCCCCGCGCGCGGCCGGGGGCCCCCCGGCGGGCGCCCCCCGCGGGGGGGGGGCGCGCCCGGCCGCTGCCCGGCTCGGGTCACGGTCAGGGGGCGCCTTCAAAGGGGGCGGGCAAAAGGCGGGCAAAAGGCGGACCGGGGCGCGTCATGGCGCGGGGCCCGCAGAAAAGACTGGTGCGGACGGCCTGTAAGCCGGGTTCTGTCCGGGGCCTCGCGGCCCGTGGACGGTCATTCATCTGGACGCCCGGTCGCCCGGGCGTTCTCGCGGTCCACCACGGAGAGACGGGCGATGACGGCCCGCGGCCTTGATCCCTGAGGATCGCGGCCCTCTCTCCCAACTTGACCTTGCTCCCGGCGGGGCTTGCCGTGCCGCTGACGTCGCCGCCAGCGCGGTGGGCTCTTGCCCCACCGTTTCACCCTTGCCGCCCTCGGGGCGCGAACCCCGGCGGCGGCGGTCTGTTTTCTGTGGCGCTTTCCCTCGGGTTTCCCCGGCCGGATGTTATCCGGCGCCGTGTCATCGTGGAGCCCGGACTTTCCTCGCCGCCCCCGGGCAAGCCGGGCGCGCCGCGACCGTCCAGCCATCCGCACCTGCGGCGATGTAGTCGCTCGCCCCCCGGTTTGGCAAGCCCCCGCGCCGCAGGTTCCGGAGCGGCATCAACATATCGGGCCAGTCAGCCGGGCGGCGCGGCCAGCGCCGGATGGCGCGCGGCCAGATCGCGCAGCCGCGCCGCCAGCCGCGGCGTCAGCGGGCCGCCGACATCCTGGGGCGCGAAACGCATCTGCAGCGCGCGCAGCAGATCGGCGTCGCCTGCGCCCCCGCCGCCCCCCATCGCGCCCGCGCCGCCGCCCCGCCGATAGCCAAGCCGCCGCGCATCCGCCAGCGCCGCGGTCAGATCAGGGGGCAGATCAGGGGCCGTGCCGCCGTCTTCGCCGTCTTCGCCGTCTTCGCCCTCGGCATCGGACCAGATCGCCAGCCCCCGCAGCGCCAGGCGTCGCCAGTCGAATTTCTCGCCCGGATCGGTCTTGCGCCCCGGGGCCACATCCGAATGGCCCAGCACCCGTTCCGGCGGCACCCCCCAGCGCAGGCGGATCCGGTGCAGCAGCGCCTCCAGCGCCGCCATCTGCGGCTCGGGATAGGGCGGCCAGCCCACGTCGCGCCCCGGATGCGCCAGTTCGATGCCGATGGAATGGGAATTCACGTCCTCGACGCCCCCCCAGGCGGCGACCCCCGCATGCCAGGCGCGCCGCGCCTCGGACACCAGCCGCGTCACCCCGCCCGCGGCGTCGATCAGGTAATGCGCCGACACCTCCGCCGCCGGATCGCACAGCCGCGCCAGCGCCGCCTCGGGGCTTGCCATCGCGGTGTAATGCAGCACGACCATGTCGGGCGCCATCACCCCCCGGCGCGGCCCGTGATTGGGCGAGGCGCGCTCGCGGATCGCCAGATCGCCGGGTTTCGGGGCGCCTCCCCGCGCCGCCCGCTCAGCCCGCCGCTTGCGATCGCCCGATCCCGTCATCATACTGCCCCGCCGCACCAAGCCCGCACCAAGCCCGCAACCGGCGCAGCACAGCACGAGGCGCGCGCCATGTCCAATGAACAGCCCCCCGACCCGACGCCGCGCCAGAACCGCGTCGCCCCCGACGGGGCCCTGCACGCAACCCACGCGCGCGGGACCATGATGGGCAATCGCGGCGGGCGCATGCATGACCCGGCGCGCCGCCTCGCGCCTCGCTTCCAGCGCCGCCCATGGGTGACGCGCGCCTGGATCTGCTGCCGGCTTGAATTTCGCGACCGCCGCCGCCCGGTGATGGGCGACAGCTACACGGAACTGTTCTTTCTAGACGAGGCCGTGGCCCTCGCGGCCGGCCACCGCCCCTGCTACGAATGCCGCCGCGCCGACGCCAGGGCCTACGCCGCCGCCTTCGCCGAGGGCCATCGGCTGTCCGCCCCGCCCCGCGCCGGCGAGATCGACGCCATCGCCCACCCCCAGCGCATCGCCGCGCCCGAGACCGCCGACCCCCGCGCCCTGCCCGACGGCGCCATGTTCCGCGACGCGCAGGGTGAATTCCTGAAGCTCGGCGACGCCGCCCTGCGCTGGAGCTGGACCGGCTACGCCCCCCCGGCGCCGCTGCCCCGGAACGCCGTCGCCGCGCTCACCCCCGCCGCCGCCCGCCGGGCGCTGTCAGCGGGGTTCAGCCCGCGCCTGCACCCCACCGCCCAACGCCGCTGATCCTTTCTCGGGCATCCGGCTCGGCCATTGGCATGGCGGCCTGTCGCCCAAACGCCCAGCCCGGGCGTGCAGCCCAAACGCCCAGCCCAAACGCCCAGCCCGGACGAGCAGCCCAAACGCTTACCGCCGCCGCGATCCGCCCGGCCCCTTGCGCGGCGCCGCGCCCGCGCCGCCGCGGCCCGTCCCGGCGCCGCCCGCACGGTTGGGCGAGCGCCCCACCGGCCCGGCGCCGCGCCTTGGCGACCCCGCCCCCGGCCCCGCCGCGCCGCGCGTCGCGCCGCCCTGCGGCTTGCCGCCTGGTCCGGCCCCCGATTTGCCGTCGATTTTGACCCCGGGCCTGCCGCCCCGCGCCCCGCCCCCGGCCCTTTCGGTCCTGGCCCGCGCCGGCCCGGCATCCGGCGAGGTCTGGATGCCGAGTTGATCGCGCAGCACCTTGGCGCGGATCTCCTCCACCGCGCCGGGCTCCATCTCGCCAAGCGTGAAGGGCCCGTAGGAAATGCGGATCAGCCGGCTCACATCCAGCCCCACCGCCATCAGCGCCCGGCGGATCTCGCGGTTGCGACCCTCGCGCAGCCCGATGGTCAGCCAGGCGTTGGCGCCCTGCTGGCGGTCGATGCTCACCTCCATGGACTGGAAGCGCTCGCCGTCGATCACCAGCCCGCGCACCAGCGGCGCCAGCGTCGCATCGGTCGGGCGGCCATGCACCCGCACCCGATACTTGCGCAGCCAGCCCGTCGACGGCAATTCCAGCCGCCGCTTCAGCGCCCCGTCATTGGTCAGCAGCAGCAGCCCCTCGGAATTCAGGTCCAGCCGCCCCACCGACACCACGCGCGGCAGATGCGGCGGCAGGCGCTCGAACACCGTCGGGCGGCCCTTTTCGTCGCGCTCCGAGGTCACCAGCCCCAGCGGCTTGTAGTAGCGCCACATGCGCGGCGGCTCCGGCGCGGCCAGCGGCTTGCCGTCGACCTCCACCTTGTCGCCCGGGCCCACGTTCAGCGCCGGCGAATCGATGCGCTTGCCGTTGACCCGGACCCGCCCGGCCTCGATCATGCGCTCCGCCTCGCGACGCGAGGCCACGCCGGCGCGCGCCAGCCGCCGCGCGATGCGCTCCATATCCGGTTCTTCCTTGCTCATGCCCCTCCATACGCCGCGCCCGCGCCCAATGCCAACCCGCATATGGGGCGCGCCCGGTCGCGCGGGCTTGCCATTCGCGCCGCGAACCCGATGATGCGCGCCATGATCCCGATCGCGCCCCCGTCCACGCCAAACCCCGACCGCCCGCGCGGCGTGATCCGCACCGCGCGGCTGACCGGGCGCGCCGTCGCCCCCGGTGACCTGGCGCTGCTGCAGGACCTGTTCCGCGATCCCGGCGTCGGCGACGGCACGTCAGCCGCGGGCGGGCCCTGGCCGGAACCCCGCATCTGCGCCAGCGCCGCCGCCTTCGCCGCCCACTGGCCGGCCCATGATTTCGGCCTGCGCCTGTGGTTCGAAGGCCCCGAATGCGGCGACGCCGCGACCTTCGCCGGCATCGCCGGGCTGCACCTGCGGGTGGTGGACGGGCGCGGCGCGGTCGAGGCCAGCTACGCCTTTCTCCCCGCCCGCCGCGGCCGCGGCCTCGCCTTCGAGGCGATGACCGCCGCCTTGGCCGAGGCCCGCGACATCAGCCGCGAGGCGCTGGCCGTGTCCTTCGCCGAAAACGCCCGCTCCACCCGGCTGCTGGCCCGCCTGGGATTTGTGCGCATCGGCGCCAACGAGGCCGGGGGCCGCACCCGCCTGTTGTTCCGCCGCCGCATTGCCGCGCACGCCGCCTCCGACGGACAGGGCGCGCCGGATGACGGCCCCGCCCCCCAAGCGCGAACGCCGCCCGGGCGCGCGTCATGACCTCGCCCTTTCGCAGCCACATGGACGCGGCGCTGGCCGAGGCCCGCGCCGCCGGCGCCCGCGACGAAACCCCGGTGGGCGCGGCGATCGTCGACCCCGCGACCGACCGCGTGCTGGCCCGCGCCGGCAACCGCACCCGCGAATTGCGCGACCCCACCGCGCATGCGGAGATCCTCGCCATCCGCGCCGCCTGCGCGCGCGCGGGGTCCGAACGCCTGCCCGGGCTCGACCTCTACGTGACCCTCGAACCCTGCCCGATTTGCGCCGCCGCCATCGCCGCGGCGCGCATCGCGAGGGTCTATTACGGCGCCCCCGATCCCAAATCCGGCGGCGTCGAGCAGGGCCCGCGGATCTTCGACCACCCCCAGGCCCACCACCGTCCGGAAATCTACGGCGGCATCGCCGAGACCGAATCGGCGGCGCTTCTAAAAGCCTTCTTCGCCGCCAAACGCTGATCCCCGCGCCCCGCGAGGCCGAAATCCGGCCGGCGGCGCTCCCCCGCGTGGCGAATTCACGGTAATTTCATTGCATTGCGGTCTTGTTGAATCGTGGCGCGCCTGAAAATTCCGATTTTCGGACGCGCGGCATGGGGGTGATGAAATCATGGGGGTGAAGATGCAAACGTATGCGAAATGCCTTGCGCGCGCGGCCGGCGCCGCGCTGCTGGCCGGCCAGGCGACGGCGAGCCCGTTGGCGCCGTCGAGCTACGACATGCTGAACGGCGAGACCGGCAGCTATCAATACTGGGACGAAACCTATACCGGGGCCGGGAACGTCACTTCGTCGCTCGCCCCCCTGACCGGCGGGCTCGGCGACCTGACCGACGGCGTCATCGCCACGGACAACTGGTTCATCGTCGAACAGCCGCCGGGCAACGGCCCCTATGTGGGCTGGAACTCCATCGACCCGGTGATCAGCTTCCTGTTCGCCCAGGCCGTCACCGTTGACAGCGTCACGCTGTATTTCGACGACGCCAACGGCATCGGCGGGGTCAGGCCGCCGGCAAGCGCCGCCTTCGGGCTGTCGGGCGGGCTCGGCGCCGCCGAATCGATCCCCGACGCCGCCAGCGGCGATCCCAATTCCTACACCATCGACGTGGGCGGGCTGACCGGCTCGGCCTTTGACCTGCAGGTCTTCAGCCGTCAGACGCCCGGCAACAGCTGGCTGTTTCTCAGCGAGATCACCTTCGACGGCGTTCTGGGTCAGGGCGGCGGCCCCGCCGTGGTCCCGATCCCGGCGACGCTGCCGCTGCTGGCCGCCGCGCTCGGCGTCTTCGGCCTGATCCGCCGCCGCGCCTGAGCACCGCCGAATCCGGCGCGCCGCCCCCCGCAATCGGCGGGCGGCCCCGATTCGGCCATGTCAGAAATCCGTCGGCGCCATCACCTCCAGCTCGCGCACATCCACGCCCGGCAGCATCGCCGCCAGGGCCGAGGCGTCCTGCGCCAGCAGCGGAAACGTCTTGTAGTGGCAGGGGATCACGGTCTTGAAATCGAAGAAGGTCTTCGCCGCATAGCCCGCCCGCTTCATGTCCATGGTGAAATGCCCGCCGCAGCACAGGATGCCGATATCCGGCGCGTGCAGCGCCTGAAACACCCCCATGTCGGCCATCACGTCGGTGTCGCCTGAAAAATAGATCACCCGGCCCTCGCCGGCGATCATGAACCCCGCCTCGGTCCCGGCATAGCCGAGCCCCGGCGCCGAAGACGAATGCGTCGCCGACACCATGGTCACCGCCACGTCGCCCAGCGCCACCGTGCCGCCCTTGTTGAAGCCGATGGTCTCGACGCCCTCGGTCTCGCGCACATGCTCCATCAGGTCGTAGATCCCCACCACCGGCGCGCCGGTCGCCTTCGAAATCTCCGCCGCGCCGCCGCTGTGATCGCCATGGCCATGGCTGACCAGCACATGGGTGGCGCCCCCGATCGCCGCGTCGAACCGCGCCTCGTCGAACATCGGGTTGCCCCGCAGCCAGGGATCGACGAGCAGGACCTGATCGCCGATCTCGATGCGAAACCCCGAATGGCCCAGCCAGGTGATTTTCATTGCGCGTCTCCCCTTTTTCGATCGCTTGCGCCGCCCATGCTAGGCCCGGTCCGCCGCCAGATCGACCCCCTCGCGCGCGCCCGGCGACTTGCGCGATCGCCGGCGCGCGGCTAGAACGGCGCCGGACGCGTCAACCGACACGACAACCGACCGGGACCGGAACAAGGACACCGCCAGATGGCCATCGACAGGGACACCGCAAGCCGCGTCGCCCATCTCGCCCGCATCCGGGTCGAGGCGGCCGACCTCGCGCCGCTGGCCAGGGAACTCTCGGGCATCCTCGATTTCATGGAACAGCTCAACGAGGTGGATGTGGAGGGCGTCGAGCCCATGACCTCCGTCACCCCCATGGCGCTGAAGCGCCGCAAGGACGTGGTGACCGAAGGCGATATCCGCGAACAGATCCTCGCCAACGCCCCGGCCTCCCGCGAGGGGTTCTTCGCGGTCCCCAAAGTCGTCGAATAGTCGTTCTCGACACCCGCCGGCGGCGCCGTTGAAAACCCGGGCGCCGCGTCCACGCCGCCCGCCAGGTCGAGATCCAGGCAACCAGCCGCAACGCCGCGCGCCCACCCCTCGACGCCCGACCCGCCTGCGGCGGGACGCGCGCCATGGGGGCCCAGGCCCGCCCCCGCCCCCGCCACCGCCCGATGCTGGCGCATCGTCCGGCGCGCGGGGCGGAACGCCGGCCCCACGCGCCAGTCAGCAAGAGGAATGCGCGGCGCAGCCGCGCTCCGCATGGACGCGAAGGCCGCCGCCGGGCGCGCAATCCCTTGCCCCTCCCGCGCCGCCCGGCTAAACCCTCGGCCAACCGCACCACCTCGTCCCGCCCGGGTCCGGGCCGCGCCGCCGGAGGCCATTTCCCATGCCCACCCCCTCGCCCGAGCTCAGCCGTCTCACCATCGCCGAGGCCCGCGACCGCCTGCGCGCCCGCGACCTCACCAGCCGCGAGATCACCGACTCCTGCCTCGCCGCCATCGACGCCGCCGACGCCCTGAACGCGGTCACCGAGAAAACCCCCGAACGCGCCCGCGCCATGGCCGACGCCGCCGACGCGCGGCTGGCGCAGGGCGACGCGTCCGCCCCGCCGCCGTCGCTCTGCGGCATCCCGCTGGGCGTCAAGGACCTGTTCTGCACCAAGGGCGTTCGCTCCCAGGCCGGCTCCAACATCCTCGCGGATTTCCGCCCGCCCTATGAAAGCGCCGTCACCGCGAATCTGTGGGCGAACGGCGCGGTGATGCTCGGCAAGCTGAACATGGACGAATTCGCCATGGGCTCGTCCAACGAGACCTCCTGCTACGGCCCGGCGATCAGCCCCTGGCGCTCCAGCGGCTCCAACAAGCCCCTGACCCCGGGCGGATCGTCGGGCGGATCGGCCTCGGCGGTGTCCGCGGATCTGTGCCTCGGGGCCACCGGCACCGACACCGGCGGCTCGATCCGCCAGCCCGCCGCCTTCACCGGCATCGTCGGGGTGAAGCCCACCTACGGGCGCTGCTCGCGCTGGGGCATCGTCGCCTTCGCATCGTCGCTGGACCAGGCCGGGCCCATGGCCAAGACCGTGCGCGACGCCGCCATCATGCTGCAGGCCATGGCCGGGCACGACCCCAGGGACAGCACCAGCGCCGACCGCGCCCTGCCGGATTTCGAAGCCGCCCTGAGCGGCGACGTCCGCGGCCGCAAGATCGGCATCCCCAGGGAATACCGCCTCGACGGCATCCCGCCGGAGATCGACGCGCTCTGGGATCGCGGCGCCGAGATGCTGCGCGACGCGGGCGCCGAGATCGTCGAGGTCTCGCTGCCCCATACCCGATACGCCCTGCCCGCCTATTACGTGATCGCCCCGGCCGAGGCCTCGTCCAACCTCGCCCGCTACGACGGCGTGCGCTACGGGCGGCGCGCCGATCTCAGCGCCGACGACGCCATCACCGATCTCTATGAAAAGACCCGCGCCGAGGGCTTCGGCCACGAGGTCCAGCGCCGGGTGATGATCGGCGCCTATGTGCTGAGCGCCGGCTATTACGACGCCTATTACCTGCGCGCCCAGAAAGTCCGCACCCTGATCAAGCGCGACTTCGAAAACGTGTTCGCCAGCGGCGTCGACGCGATCCTGACCCCGGCGACCCCCTCGGCGGCCTTCGGGATCGGCGACATGGCCGACGCGGACCCGATCCGGATGTATCTCAACGACGTGTTCACCGTCACGGTGAACCTCGCCGGCCTGCCCGGGGTCTCGGTGCCCGCCGGGCTCGACGCCGGCGGGCTGCCGCTGGGCCTGCAGATCATCGGCAAGCCCTGGGGCGAGGCGGAGATGCTGAACGCGGCCTTCGCGCTGGAGCGCGCCGCCGGCTTCGCGGAAAAACCCGCGCGCTGGTGGTGAGGCGCCCCGCCCGCGCCTGACGCCGCCCTACAGCCCCAGTTGGGCGCGCGCCGCGCGGGTCAGCTTGCCCGCGACGATGGCGTGGGCGGCGTCGATATGGGCGCGGGTCTCGGCCTCGCTCATGGCGCCGGGGTCGCGCAGCTGCACCCATCTGGCGCGCGCAAGGTAGGGGGCGGGGACGATGCCGGGCAGCTGGGTCAGCACCTCGTAGGCGAGATCGCTGCACTTGAAGCTGACGCAATCGCCGCCGACGCCGCGCGCGCCGCCGCCCCAGGCCGCGCAGATGGCGAAGATCTTGCCCCCCACCTTCCAGACCGAGGCCCCGCCCCACTGCACCACATGCGCGGTCGCGGGCAGCGCCGCGCAATGGGCGTCGAAATCCTCGCGGGTCATGCGCGCGCCGCCGCGATTGTTTGCCTCACCGCGCGTCTTCGTCGCCCTCCGCGCCGCCCTCCGCGCCGCCCTCGGGGCCCTGGTCCGCACCCTCGTCGTTCACCGCCTCCGCGCCCTGCCCGGGGACGCTGACCGCCGCCCCCGCCGCCAGCGCGGCTTGGGGCGCGGGCGTCGCGTGGTGCAGATGCACGTCGCGCTGCGGGAACGGAATCGACACGCCGCCGGCGTCGAAGCGTTCCTTCACCGCGCGCGTCAGATCCCAGTAGACCGACCAGTAATCCTCGCTCCGCACCCAGGGGCGGCAGATGAAATTCACCGAATTGTCGGCCAGTTCGTGCACCCGGATGTTGGGCTCGGGATCGGCCAGCACCAGCGGATGCGCGGCCACCGCCTCGGCCATGATGCGCTGGGCGTCCTCGATGCTGTCGCCATAGCCGATGCCGAACACCAGATCCACGCGTCTGGTGGCCGAACTGGTGACGTTGGTGATCACATTGCCCCAGACGCTGGAATTGGGGATGACGATCACCTGATTGTCCGGCGTGGTCACCTTGGTCGACACGATGGACACGCTTTTCACCGTGCCCGAGACCCCGCCCACATCCACGTAATCGCCCACGTCGAAGGGCCGGTTGATCATGATCATCAGCCCCGCCGCCAGGTTGCCCAGGGTTTCCTGCATGGCGAAGGCCATGATGAAGGAGGCCCCGCCGACCAGCGCGAACAGCGGCGTGACGTCCACCCCCAGCGCCGACAGCACCACCATCAGCCCCGTGGCGATGGTCAGCCAGTAGACGACCATCACCAGAAACGCCTGCAGCAGCATGGACAGGTTGGGCACCCGCCCCAGCGCCTTGCGCGCGAAGCGCCGCACCAGACGCGCCAGCAAGAACAGGCCGAACAGCGCCGCGACGATGACGGCCGCGTCAAGCAGCAGCTTCAGCCCGCCGTTGCGGTCCGCCAGCCAGTCGAGCGCGCGGCGCGACAGGGTTTCGGCGTCGGCGGTGCGCGCCTCCTCCAGCAGGATCGAATCGCGATACAGCCGATATTCCTCGACCGCCGCCTCGTCGCCGCCCTTCCTGGCCCAGGCGTCGATCACCACCGAATACTTGGCGAACAGCGCAGCGCGCTCGACGGTGGCCTTGGCCAGCCGCTTGCGCGCCGCCTGTTCCTCGGCCCCGCGCGATTCGGTCTTGGAGGACAGGATGCGCACCTCGTCCTCCACCACCTGCTCGGTCTTCTTCTTGACGATGGCGCGCCAGATCGCGGCGGCGCGGGCCAGTTCGTCGCGGGTCAGCGGGTTGATCCGCAGCATCAGCTCCTCGACCGAAACATCGGGCGAAACCACATTCTCCGGCAGCCGCGGCGGCGGCGCGTCGGGCGCGTCCTGCGCCCAGGCAAGCGGCGCGCCAAGCAGCAGCAGGACGAGCCCGACGAGGCGGCAAAATCGAACAACCATGGGTGGGCTCCGGAATGGGCGCGCGGGTCGGCGCGGCGGGACTTGCGTCATTGGCAAACCAGGGCCTCGACCCCGTCGCGGCCCTCGATCGCCGCGGCGGCGTCGGGCAGCGGCGACGGGCACCATTGGGCGAAATCGCGCAGATAGGGCAGCCGCCCGGTGGCCTCGCGGATCTTCGGCAGCGCCGCCTCGGCGGCCGCGCGCGTGGGAAACAGCGCCGCGGCGCGGATCCAGCCATCCTTGCGCAGCAGCAGCGGCGCCCCGAGCCCGATCCCGACCAGCCGCCGCCCCTCGTCGGCGGCGCTGGCCGCGTCGCGATCGGCGCCGGCCACCACCAGCCAGCCCTCGCGCCCGGCGGTCGCCGAGGGCGCCAGCACCCGCTGGGTCTGCTGCATGGTCTCGTCGATTCCGGCGATCAGCCGCGAATTGCTGGCGCGCAGGTCCGCATAGGCGTCGGGGGGCTTCACCACGGCGGCGGGCACCTCCACGTAAGCCTGCGGCGCGTCATCGCGCGCGCCCTGGCCGACGAGCCCCCCCAGCGCCACCCCGCCCGGGGTCCCGCCGCCGGCCGACGACGGCGGCAACGCCGGCGCCGGTCGCGCCTGGACATCGGCCAGCGCCACGCGCAACTGCTTGTTCTCGCTCACCAGCCGCGCCTGCGCCTGCAGCAGCTGCGCCAGCGCCGCGTCGGTCTCGCTGACCGCCGCGACGGTCTTGTCCAGATCCCGGCTCACCACGCACAGTTCGCGCTTGTAGCCGACGCCGAACAGATCGAACCCCTCCATCACCGCCAGCACCCGGCCCAGCACGCCCTCCCGGCGCTGGTCGCCCTCGCGCGGCTTGCAGATCTGGTCGCGCGGCGCGAACAGCACCGCGACGAACACCAGCAGAATCGCGGTCTTGATCGCCAGGTTGAACGCGGTCTCCAGGACCGATAGCCCGTCTTTCAATGTCATCGCCCAACCCCGGCGCGATCACCGCGCCATCAATGCCGCGCCAAGCCTATCACGACCGCCGCTGGCGGCCAATCCGCCAAACCGCCGAATCGCGGCTCAGCCCCGCGCCTCGGGCCGCAGCACATGCGGGAAGGCGCCGTCGTAAAGCGCGCTGTCGCGAAACTGCGCCGCCCCCAGCGCCGGGCCCAGCAGGATCAGCGCCGTGCGCGTGATCTTCGCGGCGCGCGCCTGCTTGCGGATGTCGCCCAGCGTGCCCTCGATCAGCATCTGGTCCGGCCAGCCCACCCGGTAGGCCACCACCGCCGGGCAGTCGGCGCCGTAAAGCGGGATCAGCTTGCGTTCCAGTTCGCGCAGGTTGCGAATCGACAGGTGGATGGCCAGCGTGGCGCCGCTGCGCCCCAGGATTTCCAGATCCTCGCCCTCGGGCATCGACGATGATTTCATCGCCGTGCGGGTGAGGATCACCGTCTGCGCCACCTCCGGCACCGTCAGCTCCCGCCCCAGCGCGGCGGCGGCGGCGGCGAAGGCGGGCACGCCGGGGATGATCTCGAAATCCATGCCAAGCGCGCGAAGTCGGCGGATCTGCTCGGCGATGGCGCCGTATAGTGACGGATCCCCGGAATGCACCCGCGCCACGTCCTCGCCGCGATCCCGCGCCGCGGCGATCTCGGCGATGATCTCGTCGAGCGTCATCGACGCGGTGTCGCGCACCAGCGCCCCCCGAGGCGCGGCGGCGACGATGGCCTCGGGCACCAGCGACCCGGCGTAAAGGCAGACCGGGCAGGCCTTGATCAGCCGCAGCGCCTTCACGGTGATCAGATCGGGGTCGCCGGGGCCGGCGCCGATGAACCAGACTTTCATGACGTCATTCGATCCCGTTTTGGTGTTGCAGGCCGCGCACATGGGCGATGATCAGGGCAAGGTCCGCGTCGTCGATCCCGGGCATCGCCGCCATGGGCCCGAGCTTCCAGCGCAGCCGGTCGCTGCCGCGCCCGACCGCCCGCCGGAACGCCGCGTCGTCGAGCGGACCGGGCGCATCGGTCCGACGGGTCAGCGGCGGCCCCTCTGCCGCGCCGCCGGCGTCAGCGCCATGGCAGCCGGCGCAATTGGCCGCGAACAGCGCCCTGCCGGCGCCCGCGTCATCGGATTTCCACGGCTGGAAATACAGGATGGCGAAGGACGCCGCGCCCGCCAGCAGCAGGATCGGGGTGCTCATGGGCCGCTTCACGACGCGGCGCGCCCCGCGCCAGCGCGCCCCGCGTCGATCCGCTTGGCGTAGCCGCGCGGCGTGTACATGCGCGGCCCCTCGCCCAGCCGCGCCAGCCGCGATTGCGAGGATCCCACCAGCACCACCGTCAGCATGTCCACCTCGTCGACCCGCAATGCGTCGAGCCGCCGGTAGACCAGCCTTTCCTCCGCCCGCCCCAGCGAGCTTGCCAGCAGCACCGGCGTGTCCGCCGGGCGATGCGCCAGCAGCATGTCGCGCGCGACGGCCAGCAGATCCCGCCGCCGCCGCGACACCGGGTTGTAGAAGGCGATGACGAAATCCCCCTCCGCCGCCGCCTTCAGCCGTTGCAGGATGGTGGCGCGCGGGGTCAGCAGGTCGCTGAGCGAGATGGCGCAGAAATCATGCCCCAGCGGGGCCCCGGCGCGCGCCGCCGCCGCCTGCAGCGCCGACACCCCGGGGGCCGAGATCACCTCCACGCGGCGCGCCGCGTCCGACACCCCGCCCTGGCCTTCGGGCCGGTCCAGCAATTCGAACACCAGCGCCCCCATGGCGTAGATCCCCGCATCGCCCGAGCAGATCAGCGCCACGTCGCGCCCGGCCGCCGCGCGCTCCAACGCATGGCGGCAGCGCGCCTCCTCGCCGCCCAGCGGAAAATCGGCGCGCGGCTTTCCCGCGGCGAGCGGCCCGAGCAGATCGATATAGAGCCCGTAGCCCACCAGTTCATCCGCCTCGGCGATCAGCCGCGAGGCCTCGGGCGTGCGCCACGCCGCCTGCCCCGGGCCGATGCCCACGAGACTGACCTTTCCGCGCCCGCGCCCCGCATCCGGGGCCCAATGGCGGATCGGGATCCGCCCTACGCGGTCCTGACCATCCGCGCCGGCCTTCGCCGCGGCGATCCGGGCAACGGCGCAGGTGGCGCCCGCGGTCTTGCGTTTCTCCACGATCAGGTCGGATTCCGGCCCCGCGGCGGCCAGCGCCGCGCCCTCGGCGACGCCGTGACAGCCGACCTCGGCGAACACCACCTCCGACGGGTTGGCCAAGCGCGACGCCTGGGTTTCAAGCGTCGCCGCGTCGAACAGGCGCAGCGGCGCCCCCAGCGCCCGGGCGGTTTCGATCATCGCCGGTTCATCTGCCTTCAGATCCAGCGAGGCGACGCAGGCCACCGCCTGGCGCGCCAGCCCCGCCGCCGCCAGCGTCTCGTCCACCAGCGCGCGCATCTCCGCGGCCGCGCAGCCGCGCGCGCAGCCAAGCCCGAGCACCAGGTCGACGCGGTGGTAGCGCAGCGGCCCGGCGCCGCCCGCCCCAAGCGTGGCGCTGGCCGGGGGGCGCGCGCTCGCCGGGGCCGCTTGCGGGCCCGCTCCGGCGCAGCCGGAGGCAGGCGGCTCGCCCGCCTGCGCGAGCGCATCGCTCAGCCACGGCGCGGCGCCCGGCAGCACCGGCGCCGCGCCGGCCCGCAAATACGCGGTGCCCGCCGGCGCGGGGTCGGGGGTGTCCCGCGCCCCCCCCCCGGGCGGGGCGTCCACCGCCACCCCCCC
>NZ_JBWOMN010000005.1:0-9372 GCF_056449545.1 Oceanicella sp.
GGCGGGCGGGGCCGCGCCGGGCGGTCGGCGCGCGCCTGATGCCGCGCGCGTCACGCGCCCCCCGCCATGGCGTCGGTGACGTCGCGCTGCGGGCGCTTGCGGGTCAGCGCCAGCAGCATCCCCATGCCGATCCCCGCCGCCAGCATCGACGAACCGCCATAGGAAATGAACGGCAGCGTCATGCCCTTGGCGGGCAGCAGCCGCGTCGCCACCCCCATGTTGACGAAAGCCTGCAGCCCGATCAGCGCCGCCAGTCCGGACCCCGCCAGCCGCACGAAGGCGTCGCGCTCCTCCACCAGCCGCAGCATGGCGCGGATGGTGATGAACAGGAACAGCCCGATGACGATCAACGTCAGCGCCAGCCCGTATTCCTCCGCCGCCACGGCGATGATGAAATCGGTATGCGCGTCGGGCAGGGTGTTCTTGACCGAGCCCTCGCCGACCCCGACCCCGAACAGCCCGCCCTCGCGGATGGCCTGCGCCGCGTAGCCAAGCTGGGTGCGCGGGTCCACGTCGCTGGCCAGAAAGCCGTCGATGCGTCGGGCGAAATGCGCCGAATTCACATAGGCGAACGCCCCCGCCGCGCCCACCGCGCCGCCCAGCCCCAGCAACAGCGTCACCGAGGCCCCGGCGACGAAATACATCACCCCCCAGGTGGTCAGCACCAGCATCGCCTGCCCGAAATCCGGCTGCAGCGCCAGCAGCCCGGCGACGACCGCCGCGGTCAGGACGCTCAGCGTCTTGCCCGGCGGGCCGTGGCGCGCGAAGCTCGCCGACATCACCCAGGCGGCGAACACCACGAAGACCGGCTTGAGAAATTCCGAGGGCTGCAGCGAAACCCCCGCCAGCGAATACCAGCGCACCGCGCCCTTGCCGTAATCCGTGCCCAGCGCCGGCAGCAGCGCCAGCGCCGCGAAGGCCCCGGCGAAGCCGATCACCCCAAGCCGGCGCACGGTCTCGGGCGACTGCAGCGACACCCAGATCATCAACCCGACGCCCGCCGCCGAATACGCCACCTGCCGGATCACGTAATAGAACTGATACTGCCCGTTCTTCGCGGCCAGCGGCACCGAGGCGGCCAGCCCCAGCACCAGCCCGATCACCATCAGCGCCAGCACCGCGCCCACGGTCCAGCGATCCACCGTGCGCCACCACCGGGTCAGCACCGGTTCGCCGCCGCCCTGAACGGCGACCCCGCCGAACACCATGTCGCTCATGTCGCTTCTCCCTGATCGGCGGCGATGATGTCCGCGACCGCCGCGCGAAACGCGTCGCCGCGCGCCTCGAAACTGTCGAACTGATCGAAACTGGCGCAGGCCGGGGACAGCAGCACGGTGTCCCCCGGCGCGGCCTCGGCCGCGGCGCGCGCCAGCGCGGTCGCGAGATCGCCGCAGGTCTCATGCGCCGCATCGCCCAGCTCGGCGGCGAAATCCGCCGCCGCCTCGCCGATCAGATAGGCTTTCGAAATCCGTCCGAACAGCGGGGCCAGCGACGCGATGCCCCCCGCCTTGGCCCGCCCCCCGGCGATCCAGCGCACCTTGTCATAGGTCTTCAGCGCCATCTGCGCCGCGTCGGCGTTGGTGGCCTTGGAATCGTTGACATAGGCGACGCCGCCGGCGGCGCCCAGCAGCTCCATGCGATGCGGCAAGCCGGGAAAATCCCCGAACGCGGCGCCGATCCGGCGCGGCCCCAGCCCCAGCGCGCGGCACGCGGCGTAGGCGGCGGCGGCGTTCTGCCGGTTATGGGCGCCCTGCAGCGCCGGCGCGTCGCGCAGATCCACCGAGGCCAGCTGCCGCCCGCCCCGCCATTCGGCCAGAAAGCCTTTTCGCGCTGTGACGCTCCAGCCGTCGCCCTCGAGCTTTCGCGAGGCCACCGCGATCACCGGCGCGCCGTCGCCTTCCCGTTCGCGCATGCGGTTGGCGAGGTAGCGCCCTTCCGGTTCGTCGAGTCCGATCACCGCGCGCTCCGGCAGGCCCATCTCGAACAGCCGCGCCTTGGCGGCGAAATAGCCGCCGCGCCCGCCATGGCGATCCAGATGGTCCGGCGACAGGTTCAGGAACACCGCGATGTCGGGCCCCAGCGCGCGCGCCAGCTCGATCTGATAGGAGCTCAGTTCCAGCACCAGCGCGTCGCCGTCCCCGGGCGGGTCCAGATCCAGCGCCCCGCGGCCGATATTGCCGCCCATCTGCACGTTTCGCCCTGCGGCGGCGAGGATATGGGCGATCAGCGCCGTGGTGGTCGACTTGCCGTTCGAGCCGGTGACGCAGACGATCCGCGGCGCCCGGTCGAACAATTCCCATGCCTCGGTGGCGACGGATCGAAAGAACAGCCCGATGTCATTGTCCACCGCCACGCCCCGCGCCCAGGCGTTTTCCACCGCCTTGTGGGGCGCCGGATACAGATGCGGGATGCCGGGCGACACGATCAGCGCCGCCATGCCGTCCCAGGCCCGCCCCCGCGTCAGGTCGCCGATCTCGAACCCCTCGGCGGCGGCGGCGGCGCGCCCCGCCGCGCCGTCGTCCCAGCACACCGGGACCGCGCCGCCCGCCGCCAGCGCCCGCGCGCTGGCCAGCCCGGAGCGCCCCAGCCCCAGCACCCCGACCCGGCGCCCGGAATATCCGCGAACCGGGATCATCGCAGCTTCAGCGTCGCCAGGCCGATGATCGCCAGGATCACCGAGATGATCCAGAAGCGGATCACGATGGTCGGCTCCTGCCAGCCGAGCTTCTCGAAATGATGGTGGATCGGGGCCATCAGGAACACCCGCTTGCCGGTGGCCTTGAAATACAGCACCTGGATGATCACCGACAGCGCCTCGACCACGAACAGCCCGCCGATGATCGCCAGCACGATCTCGTGCTTGGTGACCACGGCGATGGCGCCCAGCGCGCCGCCCAGCGCCAGCGACCCGGTGTCGCCCATGAACACCATGGCCGGGGGCGCGTTATACCACAGGAACCCCAGCCCGGCGCCGATCAGCGCGGCGCAGAAAATAGCGATTTCCGACGTGCCGGGCACGTAATGCACCCCCAGATAGGCGGTGAAATCGGCGCGCCCGACCATGTAGGCGATGATGGCGAAGCTGCCCCCGGCGATCATCACCGGCATGATCGCCAGCCCGTCCAGCCCGTCGGTGAGGTTCACCGCGTTGGCCGATCCGACGATCACCAGCACCGCGAAGGGCACGAACATCACCCCCGCGTCGAGCATGAATTCCTTGAGGAAGGGAAAGGCGATCCGCCCGGCCAGCGCCTCGGGCTGGATCGCCATGGTCCAGGCCCCGGCCCCGGCGGCGACCGCCAGCCCCAGCGCCAGACGCACCCGCCCCGACACGCCCTTGCTGGAAAAGCTCGACACCTTGAAGAAATCATCGGCGAACCCGATGGCGCCGAAGCCCAGCGTCACCAGCATGACGATCCACACATAGCCCAGATCCAGCCGCGACCACAGCAGGGTCGAGACCAGCAGCGACCCCAGGATCATCACCCCGCCCATGGTCGGGGTGCCGGCCTTCTCGATGATGTGGCTTTCCGGCCCGTCGTCGCGGATCGGCTGGCCGCGCTTTTGCATGCGCCGCAGCGCGTTGATGATCGGACGCCCGAACAGGAAGCTGAACACCAGCGCCGTCAGGAACGCGCCGCCGGCGCGGAACGAGATGTAGCGGAACAGGTTGAACAGGTCCCCGCCCTCCGAAAGCGGGGTGAGAAGGTGGTAAAGCATCACAAAGCCTCGTCGCCGGCGGGGGCCGCGCGCGGCGTCCCGAGTTTCCTGACCGCGTCCACGACCCGCGCCATGCGCGTGCCGAGCGAGCCCTTGATCATGACCACGTCGCCCGCGTCAAGCAGGCGCCCCAGCCTTTGCGCCATGGCGGCGCTGTCCGGCGTCCATTCGCCGCGCCGCCCCGCCGGCAGCGCCGCGTGCAGCGCCTGCATGCGCGGCCCGACGCAATGCACCAGATCGATGCGCGCCATGGCCGGATGCGCCGCCAGCGCCGCGTGCAGCGCCGCTTCGCCCTCGCCCAGTTCCAGCATGTCGCCGAGCACCGCGATGCGCCGGCCCTTGCGCACCTTGCCCACGCCGTCCACCGGCGCGGCGGCGGCCAGCACCTCGAAGGCCGCGGCCATGGAGACCGGATTGGCGTTGTAGCTTTCGTCGATCAGCTGCACCTCGCCGTCGAGCCCGCCGGCGTCAAGCGCCACCTGCCAGCGCATGCCGCGCCCCGGGGGGGGGCGCCAGCCGCCCAGCGCCAGCGCGGCGCGGGCCAGGTCGCCCCCCGCCGCCGCCGCCGCCAGCAGCGCCGCCAGCGAATTCATCGCCAGATGCCGCCCCGGCGCGCCGATCTTGTAAAGCGCCTCGCGCCCGTGAATGCGCGCCCGCACCATGGTGGCCAGCGGGCCCACATCCGCGCTCAGCAGCCGCGCGTCGCAGCGCTGCGCGGTCCCGAACCGCAGGATCCGCGCCGCCCCGCAGCGCGTGGCGCGCCGCTTCAGGCGGGCGAAATGCGGGTTGTCGCGGTTGAGGATCGCCACCCCGCCGGGCTCCAGCCCCTCGAAGATCTCGGCCTTGGCGAAGGCGATCCCGGCCTCGTCGGCGAAGGCGAACATGTGCACCGGCGCCACGTTGGTGACGATGGCGACATGCGGGCGGGCCAGCCGGGCCAGCGGCGCGATCTCGCCGGGGTGGTTCATGCCGATCTCGATCACCGCGAAATCCGCGTCGCGCGGCATCCGCGCCAGGGTCAGCGGCACGCCCCAGTGATTGTTGAAGCTGCGCTCGGCGGCGTGCACGCGCCCCTGCGCCGCCAGCGCCGCGCGCAGCATGTCCTTGGCGCCGGTCTTGCCCACCGACCCGGTGATCGCGATCACCCTGGCCGGCGCGCGGGCGCGGGCGGCGGCGGCCAGCGCCTCCAGCCCGGCCAGCGGGTCCTCGACGATCAGCAGCGGCGCATCCGCGGCGACGCCTTCCGGGCGCCGCGCGACCATCGCCGCCGCCGCGCCCGCCCTGAACGCCGCGGCGACGAAATCATGGCCGTCGCGCTGGTCGCTGAGCGCCACGAACAGGTCGCCCCTGGCGGTCTCGCGGCTGTCGATGGCGACGCCCGAGACCGCGAAGGCGCGGCTGGCCCGCCCGCCGGTGGCGGCCGCCGCCTCGTCGGATGTCCACAGCGCAGCGCTCACCCCGTCATCCCCGCGTCTCCATCCCGGCCGCCATCCCCGTCCAGCGCCGCCACCGCGGCCCGGGCCTGTTCGACATCGTCGAACGCCAGCACCTGATCGCCGATGATCTGGCCGGTTTCATGACCCTTTCCGGCGATCAGAAGGCGATCCTGAGGCCCCAGCGCATCGACCCCGGCGAGGATCGCCTCGGCGCGCCCGGCGATCTCGCTCGGGGCCGGGTCCATGGTCGCGCAGCCCGCCAGCACGGCGGCGCGAATCGCCCCCGGATCCTCGGATCGCGGGTTGTCGTCGGTGACGATCGCCAGATCCGCCGCCATGGCCGCCGCGCCCATCAGCGGCCGCTTGCCCTTGTCCCGGTCGCCCCCGGCCCCGAACGCCACGATCAGCCGCCCCGGGGTGTGCGGCCTCAGCGCGGCGATGGCGGCGGACAGGCTGTCGGGGGTGTGGGCGAAATCCACGTAGATCGCGCCCCCGTTGGCCCGCGTCGCCGCCAGTTCCATGCGCCCGCGCACCCCCACCAGATGCGGCAGCGCCGCGAACGCCGCCCCCGCCTCGGCGCCGCAGCCGATGGCCAGCGCCGCCGCCATCAGCGCGTTCATGCCCTGAAACCCGCCCACCAGCTTCAGCTCCGCCTCATGGGCGCTCAGCGCGTCGCCGGCCCAGTGGAAGCGCAGGGTCTGGCCGGCGTCGTGACAGCGCGTGTCCAGCAGGCGCAGCAGCGCCGCCTCGCCGCGCCCCACGCCGATCACCTTCTGGCCCCGCCCCATGGCCACCAGTTCGGCGGCGACGCAGTTCGGGTCGTCGACGTTCAGCACCGCCACCGCGCCCTCGGGCAGCACCCGGTCGAACAGCCCCAGCTTGGCGGCGACGTAATCGTCATGGTCGCGGTGGTAATCCATGTGGTCGCGGGCGATGTTGGTCAGCGCCCCGGCGCTGAGCCGCACCCCGTCGAGCCGATGCTGCGCCAGCCCGTGCGAGGACGCCTCCATCGCCGCGTGAGTCACGCCCTGCGCCGCCAGATCGTCGAGCAGCGCGTGCAGGACCAGCGGGTCCGGCGTGGTGTGGGCAAGCGGCGCCGTGACCGCGCCCTCCACCCCGGTGGTGCCGAAATTCACCGCCTTCAGCCCCAGCCGGGTCCAGATCTGGCGCAGGAAGCTCGCCACCGAGGTCTTGCCGTTGGTG
The DNA here is from genome assembly GCF_056449545.1 of Oceanicella sp. NCBI lineage: Bacteria > Pseudomonadati > Pseudomonadota > Alphaproteobacteria > Rhodobacterales > Paracoccaceae > Oceanicella > Oceanicella sp. The sequence goes on from NZ_JBWOMN010000005.1 coordinate 6,360, forward strand.
CCGGTGATCGCCGCGACGGTCCCGGGCTGGCCCGGAAAGAACGCGGCGGCGGCGCGCGACAGCGCCAGGCGCGGCGCGGCGCGTTCGATCAGCGGCAGGGTCGCGGCGCCCGCGCGGCCCTCATCGGCCCAGATCCGGCGGATGCGCGCCGCGCCCTCGGGCGAGCACACCACCGCCAGCGCCCGCTGGCGCAGCGCATAGGGGGCGAATTCGGCGCCGTCCAGGGCGTCGCCGCGAATGGCGAAGAACACGAAACCCGGCTTGACCGCGCGGCTGTCCACCGCCAGCCCCGCCACCGGCGCGTCGGGGTCGCGCCCGCAGCCGGGCGACGCAAGCCCGAGATCGCGCAGGCTGACGCCGCGCCCTGCGCCCGCGCCCCCGCCCGTCCTCTGTTGCCTTGAGGGGCTGGTCCCGCTCATCGGCGCTCCTTTCCCAATCTGCGCCCGGCCCGCGGCGGCGTCGGCCCGGCGCGGCTCAGTTGGCGACCAGGCGCGAGCCGCCCGCGCCGAGCGCCGTCTGCGTCTGCGTCTCCTCGATCGCCGCCGGCGCCGGCTGCGGACGCATGCCCAGGATCGGGGCGATGCGGCGCACCGCTTCGCGCACCGTCGGCGCCGCGGTCCAGCCGGCTGAGCGGCGCGGGTTGCGCCCCGAACTCTCCGCCGCCTCGTCCATGGTCACGATCAGCGTGTATTTCGGATCATGCGCCGGGAACACCGAGGCGAAAGTGGCCACCACCTTGCCGCGCTCATAGCCCCGCCCGCCGCGGCGCGGCTTGTCGGCGGTGCCGGTCTTGCCGCCGATATAATAGCCCGGAACCTCGGCGTTTCGACCGGTGCCGTCGGTGACCACCGCGCGCAGGATCTCGCGGATCCGGCGCGAGGTCTCGACCGACACCACCCGATCCGCCTCGACGGGGCGCGCGCCGCCCTTCAGCAGCGTCGGGCGCACCCGCAGCCCGCCATTGACCAGCGCCGCGTAGCCCGCCGCCAGATGCAGCGGCGTCACCGCGATGCCGTGGCCGTAGGATATGGTCATGGTCGACAGCTCCGACCAGCGCGGCGGCAGCAGCGGCTTGCTCTTGCGCGCCTCGGACAGTTCCAGCGGCGCCGGGGCGAACAGGCCCAGCTTTTCCAGAAACGCCTTCTGTCGCCGCGCCCCCGCCAGCAGCGCCAGCCGCGCCGAACCCACATTGGAGCTTTCGACGATCACCTCGCGCAGGGTCATGCGATCGGGAAGGCGGTGGGAATCATTGATCTTGAAACGCCCCCAGCGCAGCGGCCCGCGGGTGTCCACGACGGTCTCGGGACCGGCGAGCCCGGCCTCCATCACCATGGCGGCGTTGAACACCTTGAACACCGAGCCCAGTTCATACACCCCCTGCGCCGCGCGGTTGAACAGCGGGCTGTCGTCGGGATAGCCCTTGACGGGGGGCGCCGGGCGGCGGTTGGGGTCGAAATCCGGCAGCGAGACCAGCGCCAGCACCTCGCCGGTGTCCACATCCATCAGCACCCCGGCGACGCCCCGGGCGTTGAGCCGGCCCATGGCCTCGCCCAGCACGTCGGTCAGCGCCGCCTGCACCCGCAGATCGATGGACAGCGCCAGCGGCGCGGCCACCTCGGCCGGGTCGCGCAGGCGCTTGTCGAACCAGCGCTCGACCCCGGCGACGCCGATGATCTCGGCCGCGCGCACGCCCTCCTTGCCGTAGCCGGCGCCGCCCAGCACATGCGCGGCCATGCGCCCGGCGGGATAGACCCGGGTTTCGCGCGGGCCGAATTTCAGCCCCGGCTCGCCGAGGTTGAACACCGCCACCCGCTCCGCCGGGGTGATGGTCTGCTTCAGCCACAGGAACTTGCGCCCGTCGGTGAACCGGCGCAGCAGCGCCTTTTGCTCCATGTCGGGGAAAATCTTCGCCAGCCCCTCGGCGGCGGACACCGGGTCCACCATGTCCTGCGGGCGGGCGTATAGCGAAAACACCGGGATGTTGACCGCCAGCAGCGCGCCGTTGCGGTCGCGGATCTCGCCGCGCAGATTGGTGATCCGCTCCGACGCGGCGACGCCGCGCGGCTCGCGCGGCTCCTCGGTGGACAGCAGCGCCATGCGCCCGGCCACCGCCATATAGGCCAGCACGAAGGCGCAGCAGACCAGCACCAGGCGCCATTCGGCGCGGCGGCGCTGATCGGCGATCTGCCGGCGGCGCGCGTCGCCCCGGCGCGAGGCCGCCTCGGCGTTGGGATCGCGCCCGCGACGGCGCGCCTCGATCACCTCGGCCAGCCGCGCGCCGCCCTCGGCCTCGGCCCGCGCGTCGGGGCCCAGGCTCATCGGCGCGGCTCCAGCGCGACCCCGGTCAGCAGCCCTTGGGCGAACGGGTCGGCGGCGCGGTATTCCCCGGCCTCGGGCGACCCGCCCGCATAATCGCCGTCATCCGCGCCCCCCGCGCCCAGCGCCAGCGTCCATTCGGCGCCGGCGGCCGCGCCGCGCCCGCCGCCCCAGCCGAACATCTCTCTCACCCCGTCAAGCGCCGCGATGACGTTGTTCTCGATGACGATCGGCGGCGCCGAATAGGGCGGCGCCGGCGGCAGCGGCGGCGGCGGCGGGAAGGCCACCATGGCGGTCTCGGCGAAGCTCTCGGGGCTCATGGGCCGCAGTCCCAGCTCCTCGGATTTCAGCAGCGACAGGCGCGACAAGCGGTCCGGCGCGTTCAGCCGCGCCCATTCGGCGCGCAGGATGGCGATGGCTTCGCGTTCGCGCAGGATGTCGTCGCGCAGCGCCGCCACCCGGTCCTGGGCGTCCAGCGTCCGGTAATTCACCTGATAGGCCCATACCGCCACCGCGGCCACCAGCCCAAGCGCCAACACGTAAAGCAGGCTCTTCATCGCGATACCTTCCGCATGAGGGTTTCCAGGTCCAGGCGCGGCGCGCCCAGCGCCCGCGGGTCCGCCGGTTCGCCCGCCGCCGCCCCGGTGCGCCGCGCCGCGCGCAGCCGCGCCGAGCGGGCCCGCGGGTTGACCGCCAG
>NZ_JBWOMN010000006.1:0-2711 GCF_056449545.1 Oceanicella sp.
CGCGCGATCCCGGCGGCGGTCCGGCCCGCGGCGGCGGCGGCGGCGCGGATCTCGGATATGCGGCGCAGGTTCAGCCGCCGCCCGGTGACGTCGACCTCGCGCTCGCCGTCGTCGCCGGTCGCCAGCCGGACCTGCAGATCGGCCCATGGCGCCACCTTCAGCCGCGTGACCTCCGCCGCCTGCACCGCGCCGCCTTGCGCCCCCTGCCCGATCCGCACGCTGCCCGCAATGTCCAGCCCCGGCCCGGTCAGCGTCAGCCCGTCGATCACCAGCGCGCCGTCCTTGCCGCCGATGATGCGCCCCTCGGCCTTCAGCGCGCCCGGGGCCTTGCGCGGCTTGCTCCAGCCCAGCGCCGGCACGCGCAGCGCCGCGTCGTCGAGCCGCGCGCGCAGCGTCACCCGCGACGACGCCCCGATGCGCAGCGTCACCGCGGCCCGGGCCTGGCCCTCGGCAATCTCCACCCCCTCGACCCCCAGCCGCTTCAGCAGCGCCCCGTCGAACCGCCCGGACACGTCCAGCGCCGTGCCCGCTTCGCCGGGGCCGGGCGAAAACCGCTCCACCCAGCGCAGTTGCGCCGGCGCGCCGTCAAGCCGCGCCGCGCCGCTGAGCGTCAGCTTCCGGTCATCCGCGCTCAGTTCGGCCGTCTTCGCGCGCACCCGCAGGCCCAGCATGGGATCGACGGCGTCGAGATCGGCCAGATCCGCCTGCACGCGCACCTCGACCTGCGCCACCTTCAAATCCTTGAGCAGCGGAAACGACACCTGCGCGCGCGCCACCGCCGTGCCGCCGATCTCGCCCAGATCGACCCCCAGCTTGCGGGTCAGCTCCAGCGGCGGCTGGTCGATCAGCGTCAGGAAATCGGCGATGCGCCCGCGCCCCACCAGATCCGGCAGGCCGGTCTCGATGGGTTCGGCCAGATCGACGATGGCAAAGCGCGACCCGGCAAGATCGATGGCCCGCCCGCCCGGCGGCGTCACACGCCCCCGGTCCAGTTCCACGTCGAACCGGTCCAGCGTCGCCCGCCCGACGCCGGCCGCGCCCTCGACCGGCGGCATCCCGACGATGACCCGCGACCGCGCCTCGCGAAATTCGAATTCCAGATTCACCGCAGGCGCCGTCCCGTCCCAGCCCGCCTCCAGATCCAGATGCTCGATCTCGCCGCCCAGGATGTTGCCCATCACCCAGTCGCGCGCCCCGGGGCCGATATCGCGCGGCCAGTGCGTCGCCAGCGCGGCCGCGGAAAACGCCCCGGCGGTGACCCGGATCCCGGCGGTGGCGGCGCCGTCGGCGCCGGTCTCGATCCGCCCGGTCAGGGTCAGGTCCACCGCGTCGTCGCGCAGCCGCAGCGCCTCGATCTCAAGGCCCGGCGGGTCCAGCGTCAGCCGCGCCGCCAGTTCGCCGTCGGTGAAGGTGACGGGCGCGTCAAGCCCCAGCGCCGCCGCGCTCGCCTCGACGGTCTGCAGCGTCATGGCGACGACGACCCCGGCGACCGCGCCGCCCGGGGCGCGGGTGAAATCCGCCGCGCCGCGCAGCGCCAGCCGCCCGGCGCCGCCCTCGATCCGCGCCCGGGTCACGCTCAGCCGGTCCGCGGCCGGATCATAGGCGAAATCCACCCGCCCGCCGTCCAGCGCCGCCAGCCCCGGCGGGGCCCCGGCGATGCGCCCCTCGCCCAAGGACAGCGCCCCGCTCAGCGCGGTCAGCGCGCCGCCGCGATCGAAAGCCAATTGCCCGCGCAGGGCCAGATCCGCCTCCAGCGCCGCCAGGCCCGCCGCCTCGGGCAGGCGCCGCGCCAGCCCCGCCGCCGACACCCCGCGCAGCGAGGCGTCGATGGTGGCGCGCCCGGTCTCGCGCGATCGCAACCCGCGCATGACCAGCCGCATGGGCGCGCCGTCATCCAGCCGCGCCGAGGCGTTCAGCACCCCGTGCAAGCCGAATTCGGTGCGCCGCAGGGTGAAATCCACGTCCTCGGCGGTGAGGTCGATGCCGCTCGCCAGGTCCCGATAGCGCAGCCGCAGCCCGCGCGCCTCGATGCGCCGCAGGCGCGCCAGCGGGCCGTCCTGGTCCGGGCCGTCATTCAGCAGGCCCAGCAGCCCGGGCCCCTCGGCCGCCGCCTGCGGCCCGTCCGGGGCGATGGCGGGCGGCGCCCCGGCGCCCGCCGGGGCGCCCAGATCGAAATCCAGCCGTCCGTCGGCGCGGCGGATCAGCACCGCGTCGAGATCGGAAATGGCGATCCGCGTCGGCGCGAAATCCCCGCGCAGCACGTCGAAGACGCGAAATTTCAGCGCGATCTCCGGCGCCGCCGCGATCAGCGCGCCGCCGGCGTCGCGCACCGTCACCTCGCGCAGCCGCAGCCCCGAGGGCCGCCCCGCCCGCCCCAGCGCGAACACCGCGTGCGCGGCGGCGAATTGCCGGTCGCCGGCGTTCAGGTCCTCCAGCAGCATGGGCAGCGCCGCGTCCAGCGACACCGGCCCCTGCTTCAGGATCGCATAGCCCAGCCCCGCGGCCATCGCGACGGCCAGCGCCAGCGAGGCCGCCAGCCGCGAGGTCCGGTGCAACGCGCGCCGCGCCAGACCCGGCCGCCGCGCCGGCGCCGGGGTTGTGCGTTTCAGCCGCGTCGGATGACGTGGATGCATGCGCCTCCAACCACTCTTGCGCCCAGGGCGCTGGATTCGTTTTCGTCGCGCCCAAGGCGTCGCCCGGATCGTCGCGCC
>NZ_JBWOMN010000007.1:0-35250 GCF_056449545.1 Oceanicella sp.
CACATGCAGATGGGCATTATGGGGCAGCTGGCCCCCGAGGGCATGGCCATCCAGATGGAGATGTAGAGGCAGATCGACTGGCGCGCGGACCCGGCGCGGGTCGCGCCGGGTCCGCGCAGCCGATCGAGTTCCTTGAGGATCGAGCAGTCGCCAAGCGGCCCGTCGCCGGAACACCGCGTGAGCAGGGATTCCAGCGCCGCGCGCATGTCGTCGAGCTGGGCCAGTCGGTCCTCGACGTCGCGAAGCTTGGTCTTGACGCGCGCCCGCACCGACCCGGCGTCGGCATCGGGCGCGGTGCGCAGGGACAGCAGTTCCGCCACCTCGCGCAGGGTGAAACCCAGGCGTTGCGCGGCGCGGATGAAACGTATCCGCGCGACCGCCTCGACGGGATAGGTCCGGAACCCGCGCTCGGGCTTGCGCGGGCGGGCCACGAGCCCCTTGCGTTCGTAAAAGCGCACGGTCTCGACGCCGACGCCCGCCGCGCGGGCGACGCCGCCGATGCGCAAATCATCGCCTCGGGTCATGCCGCCATTCCGAGGCCCGCACGCGCGCAAGTCAAGCCGCGCGGGCTCAGCGTTGACCGCCCGGCCAGGTGACGAAGGGCATGTTGACGACGATTCCGGGTTCCTCGAACGTCACCTCGCCGGCCGCCTGCGCCGCGATGACCTCAGCAGCGGATTTCAGCACCCGCGCGGCCGTCGCGTCGCGCCAGCGCACCAGCACGATCTTGCGCAGCGGCGTGTAGCCCGGGGCGCCGGGGGGCGCGTCAAAGACATCCGGCTGGAAGTCGAGCGGGCCGCGGGCGCCGTCGGGCTTGACGCCGTTGGCGAAGGCGAACACCGAGGCCAGCATCGCGTCGGGCGCCAGCGCCAGCGCCGGCACGACGGGCACGGGCGAGCCCATCATCTCGGTCATGATTCCGCCGATTTCGGGATCGGACACCTCGGTGTGCAGGAAATAGATGCGCTCGCCCGCCGCGTAGCCGGTCACCGGCGGGATGCGGGGGATGCCGGACAGGTCCTCGTCGCCCATCATCATCATTTTCATCGGCGTCTGCTGGGCCGAGGTCTGGGCGTGCGCCGTCGCGTTCAGGGTCGCGGCGAGCAGCGCGGCGAGCAGGATCGGAATGCCGGGTTTCATGGTTTCGCCTCCTTGCGGGGTTTCGCAGGGCGCCATGCTGCGGTCCGTATGCAGGTACGGAGTCAAGCGCCTTGCGCCGCTCAGCGCCGCGCCCGGCTCTTGCCCCGGTAATGCCGCGTGCCCGGCTTGCCGGCGCTGGAGCGGCCCCGCGCCTTCGTCGCATCCTCCTGCGCCGCGCGGATGGCGCTCTGGCGGGCCAGCGGGTCGTCGGACACCGCCAGATCCACGGCTTCAAGGCGGTGCAGTTCGTCGCGCAGGCGCGCGGCCTCCTCGAATTCCAGGTTCTCGGCCGCCTCCAGCATCTGTTTGCGCAGGGCCTCCAGATGCGCGTGGAGATTGGCCCCGGCCAGCGGGCGATCCACCTTGGCGGTGACCCGCGCCATGTCGGTGTCGCCCTGATAGACCCCGTCCATCACGTCGGCGACGTTCTTCTCGATGGTGGTCGGGGTGATGCCGTGGGTCACGTTGTAGGCGTGCTGCTTTTCGCGCCGCCGGTTGGTCTCGCCGATGGCGCGCTCCATCGACCCCGTGATGCGGTCCGCATACATGATCACCCGCCCGTCGACATTGCGCGCCGCGCGTCCGATGGTCTGGATCAGCGAGGTTTCGGAGCGCAGGAACCCTTCCTTGTCGGCGTCGAGAATCGCCACCAGCGCGCATTCGGGTATGTCGAGCCCCTCGCGCAGCAGGTTGATGCCGATCAGCACGTCGAAGGCGCCCAGCCGCAGGTCGCGCAGGATCTCGATGCGTTCCAGCGTGTCGATGTCGGAATGCATGTAGCGCACCTTCACGCCCTGCTCGTGCATGTATTCGGTCAGGTCCTCGGCCATGCGCTTGGTCAGCGTGGTGCACAGCGTGCGCCGCCCCGAGGCCGCGACCTTCTTCACCTCGTCCAGCAGATCGTCGACCTGGGTTTCCACCGGGCGGATCTCGACTTCCGGGTCGAGCAGCCCGGTGGGGCGAATCACCTGTTCGGCGAACACGCCGCCGGTGCGTTCCAGCTCCCACTTGCCGGGGGTCGCGGACACGAACACCGATTGCGGGCGCATGGCGTCCCATTCCTCGAACTTGAGGGGGCGGTTGTCCATGCAGGAGGGCAGCCGGAACCCGTGTTCGGACAGGGTGAATTTTCGCCGGTAGTCGCCCTTGTACATGCCGCCGAGCTGGGGGATCGTCACATGGCTTTCGTCGGCGAAGACAATCGCGTTGTCGGGGATGTATTCGAACAGCGTCGGCGGCGGCTCGCCGGGCGCGCGGCCGGTGAGGTAGCGCGAATAGTTTTCGATGCCGTTGCACACGCCGGTGGCCTCCAGCATCTCCAGATCGAAATTGGTGCGCTGTTCAAGGCGCTGGGCCTCCAGCAGCTTGCCCTCGCCGTTGAGCTGCGCCAGCCGCTGCGCCAGTTCGGTCTTGATCGACTTGATCGCCTGGCTCATGGCCGGGCGGGGGGTCACGTAATGCGAATTGGCGTAGATGCGCACCTTGTCGAGCTTGCCGGTCCTTTCGCCGGTGAGCGGGTCGAATTCGACGATCGATTCCATTTCCTCGCCAAAGAACGAACAGCGCCAGGCGCGGTCCTCCATATGCGCCGGCCAGATCTCCAGCGAATCGCCGCGCACCCGAAAGCAGCCGCGCTGAAACGCCGAATCGTTGCGCTTGTATTGCTGGGCGATGAGCTCGCGCATCACCGCGCGCTGGTCGTAATCGTTGCCGGCGATCAGATCGAGCGTCATGGCGCCGTAGGTCTCCACCGCGCCGATGCCGTAGATGCAGCTGACCGAGGCGACGATGATCACGTCGTCGCGTTCCAGCAATGCCCGGGTGGCGGAATGGCGCATGCGGTCGATCTGCTCGTTGATCTGGGATTCCTTCTCGATGAAGGTGTCCGATCGCGGCACATATGCCTCTGGCTGATAGTAGTCGTAGAAACTGACGAAATATTCCACCGCGTTGCTGGGGAAGAAGTTCTTGAATTCGCCATAAAGCTGCGCGGCCAGCGTCTTGTTCGGCGCGAGGATGATCGCCGGGCGCTGGGTTTCTTCGATGATCCTGGCCATGGTGAAGGTCTTGCCGGTGCCGGTGGCGCCCAGCAGCACCTGATCGCGCTCGTCGCCGCGCAGGCCCTCGGCCAGTTCGGCGATGGCCGTGGGCTGATCTCCGGCGGCGGTGAACCCGGTTTCCATCACCAATCGGCGACCGCCTTCGAGTTTTTCGCGTTTTTGCGCGCCGCCGGGACGATCGAGGCTCATCCGTTAACACTCCTTCAACCGTTTTACCCGATGTTGTCCTTGTCGCAGCGTTAATCAAGCGTCGCGGCGCGCAACGATCCTGACGGATCGCTCAGAAAGGGAAATACAACCCTAAGTAGAGATTCTTGTTGCCGTGGACCTCCTTGCGAGTGTATGATTTTTCCACAACAACAAGATAGACCGCCGACCGGGTGCAGCACCACCCACCCCACCCCTCGCTCCCAAGCGCCCGGTCGGCGGTCACATTCCCCGGAAACTGGAAACTCGGATCATGCCGCCTTCGCAATCGAAGGTCGGCATGTTTTATTTTGCGCAGGTTTTCAGCTATTTGGGCCGATCACGGCAATGCAATGACTAACGTCGCGGTCGTATTTGCCAAGCCACTGTTTGCATGGAGCTATATTTGTCACGCACCAAGTTGCGCGGTCGGCCGGACGTGTCATGCCAATGTAAGCTCCCTCCCGTCCGGCCGAGGTTTTGCAGGCGGCGCATCCACAGGGCGGCACAGGCGACTCCGCATGCCGGCGCGCCGCGCCTTGCCGCGCGCCCGGCGCAATGGCATAAGCGGGGCGTCAATGTCGGAGGAACGCCGCATGTTCGCGCGCATCTATCAGCCCGCCCGCAACGCCATGCAGTCCGGGCAGGCGAAAACCCGCAGCTGGGTTCTGGAATTCGCCCCCGAGGCGCCAAAGCGAATCGACCCGCTGATGGGCTGGACCGGTTCGGGCGACATGCGCGAGCAGGTGCGCATGACCTTCCCGTCGCTGGAGGCCGCCACCGATTACGCCGAACGCCACGGCATCCCGTTTCGCACCGAGGCGCCCCACAAGCGCAAGCCGGTGATTCGCCCGCGCGGCTACGGCTCCAACTTCTCCCATGATCGCAAGGGCGCCTGGACGCACTGAGTCCTTCGGGATTGGGCGCGGCTTTCGGGCCGGCCCGGGTCAGCCGGGCTTGATCCAGCCGCCGCCCAGCACGCGCGATCCCTCCGGCGCGTAGAACACGCAGGCCTGACCGGGGGCGACGCCCTCCTCGGGGCTCAGCAGCTCCAGTTCGGCCGTGGCGGCGCCCGTGGGGCGCAGCCGCGCCGGGACCGGCGGGCGGGTGGAGCGCACCTTCGCCCCGACCTCCCAGCCGCCGGCGGGCGGTTCGGCGAACGCCGCGTCGCCGAGCCAGTTGATCTCGCCAAGCCGCGCGCGCCGCGTCGCCAGCGCCGCGCGCGGGCCCACCACCACCCGGCGCGCCTCGGCGTCGAGCCGCACCACGTAGAGCGGCGCCTCCGCGGCGATCCCCAGCCCGCGCCGCTGCCCGATGGTGTAGCGAATCACCCCGCGATGGGCGCCGACGACCTTGCCGGACAGGTCCACGATCTCGCCGGGTTCGGCGGCGCCGGGGCGCAGTTTCTCGATCAGATCGGCGTAGTTGCCCTCCGGCACGAAGCAGATGTCCTGGCTGTCGGGCTTGTCGGCGACGCTCAGCCCGAACTCCGCCGCCAGCGCCCGCGTTTCGGCCTTGGATTTCAGCCCGCCCAGCGGAAAGCGCAGCCAGTCGAGCTGGTCGCGGGTGGTGGCGAACAGGAAATAGCTCTGATCGCGGGTCGGATCGGCGGCGCGGTGCAGCTCTGGCCCCAGCGGCCCGTCCTGGCGGCGGATGTAATGGCCGGTGGCCATGCAGTCCGCGTCCAGATCCTTCGCGGTTTCAAGCAGATCGCGGAACTTCACCCGCTCGTTGCAGCGGATGCAGGGCACCGGCGTGGCGCCGGCGAGGTAGCTGTCGGCGAATTCGTCGATCACCGCCGCGCGAAAGCGGTTCTCGTAGTCGAGCACGTAATGGGGGAAGCCCATCTCCTCGGCCACCCGGCGCGCGTCGTGGATGTCGCGCCCGGCGCAGCAGGCGCCCTTTTTCGCCAGCGCCATGCCGTGATCGTACAATTGCAGGGTGACGCCGACCACGTCATAGCCGTCGCGCGCCAGCATCGCCGCGACCACGGAACTGTCGACGCCGCCCGACATGGCGACCACCACCCGCGTGTCCGACGCGGGCTTGGCGAATCCGAGGCTGTTGAGCGGGTGGGTCATGGGGCGCCTTTCGCCGCTGCATATATGGCGGGCGGGGGCCCAGGGCAATCGGCCGCGAAAGATCGGCGAAACATCGTCGAAAATGCGAACCAACCACCCCCCCCGGTTTTTACCCCCGCTTAAGGGACCGAGCCTAGCGTCGTCCCTGGGTGAGTGAAAACAGTGTGAGGGAGTGCTCATGTACATGCAGCGCGAAGAAAGTCCGGTCAGCGTGATCGGACCGGACGGAGTGCGTCTGACCAGGGCGGACCTGCCATCGCCGAACACGCGACGCTGGGTCGCAAGACGCAAGGCCGCGGTGGTCGCGGCGGTCAATGGCGGTCTGATTTCCGCCAATGACGCCTGCGAACTCTATGATTTGTCGGAGGAAGAGCTGGACGGCTGGCGCGACGCCATCGCCAAGCACGGGGTGAACGCCCTGCGCACGACGGCGCTTCAGCGCTACAGATCCACTCGAAGTTGAAAAACTTTGCTAACTCGCGTTAAGGTGGTAACGTTTCGTTCACCATTCTTGCAGACTCTGGGCAGATGTTGACCCGAGGACCTGCATGAGGAGCCTGACATGCGCGTGTTGCTTATCGAGGACGATCCCTCGACCGCCCAGAGCATCGAGTTGATGTTGAGGAACGCAAACCTCAATGTCTACTCGACCGATCTGGGCGAGGAGGGGATCGACCTCGCCAAACTCTACGACTACGACCTGATCCTGCTGGATCTCGGGTTGCCGGACATGACCGGCTACGACGTGCTCAAGAAGCTGCGCGTGGCCAAGGTGGACACCCCGATCCTGATTCTCTCGGGTCTCGACGAGACCGAGAACAAGATCAAGGGATTCGGCTTCGGCGCCGATGACTACCTCACCAAACCGTTCAATCGCGAAGAGCTGATCGCGCGGATCCACGCCATCGTGCGTCGCTCCAAGGGTCATGCGCAATCGGTGATCGAGACCGGCAAGGTGAAGGTCAATCTCGACGCCAAGACGGTCGAGGTCGACAGCCATCCCGTGCATCTGACCGGCAAGGAATACCAGATGCTCGAACTGCTCAGCCTGCGCAAGGGCACCACGCTGACCAAGGAGATGTTTCTCAACCATCTCTATGGCGGCATGGACGAGCCGGAGCTGAAGATCATCGACGTGTTCATCTGCAAGCTGCGCAAGAAGCTGTCGGCGGCCACGGGCGGCGAAAGCTACATCGACACGGTTTGGGGCCGGGGCTACGTGCTGCGCGATCCCACGCCCATGGCCGAACCGATCGCCATCGGCGCCTGAGCCGCGGCGGGCAAGTTGACGGGCGGCGCTTGACGGGCGGCGCTTGACGGGCGGGCCGGCATCGACGCATCTCTCCCTGAGACAGGAGGATCGCGATGCCCGCCGACACGCCCGCCAGACCGCCTTCGGAAAGCGCGCCGGGATCCGGCGTCGCCGACGCGGCGCCCGCGTCCGATTTCGCCGCCGTGGCGCCCGCGTCCGATTTCGCCGCCGTGGCGGCGACATCCGATTTCGCCGCCGTGGCGGCGGACGACCTCGACCGGGCGGGCGCGGCGGCGGAGCTCGAGCGGCTGGCCGGGGCGATCGCCGCGCATGATCTGGCCTATCACCAGGCCGATTCGCCGCTGATCGCGGATGCGGAATACGATGCGCTGAAAGCCCGCAACCGGGCGATCGAGGCGCGTTTTCCCGATCTCGTGCGCGCCGACAGCCCCTCGCGCCGGGTTGGCGCGGCGCCGGCGGCGGGGTTCGCCAAGGTCCGCCATCGCGTGCCCATGCTGTCGCTGGGCAACGCCTTCAGCGATGAGGACGTGCGCGATTTCGCCGAGCGGGTGCGCCGGTTCCTGGGGCTCGACGCGGATGCGGCGCTGACGATTCTGGCGGAGCCCAAGATCGACGGATTGTCGCTCAGCCTGCGCTATGAGCGCGGCGCGCTGACGGAGGCCGCCACCCGCGGCGACGGCGAGACCGGCGAGAACGTCACCGCCAACGCCCGCATGATCGCCGAGATCCCGCAGCGAATCACCGGGGCGCCCAAGGTGCTCGAAGTGCGTGGCGAGGTCTATATGGGCCGCGCCGATTTCCTGGCGCTCAACGATCGCCAGATCGCCGCCGGGCAAAAGACCTTCGCCAACCCGCGCAACGCCGCCGCCGGATCCCTGCGCCAGCTCGATGCGCGCATCACCAAAAGCCGCCCGCTGCGCTTCTTCGCCTATGCCTGGGGCGAATTGTCGGCGCCGCTGGCCGACACGCAAAGCGGCGCGCTGGCGCGGTTCGCGGCGATGGGCTTTCGGACCACGTCCCTGGCGCAGACCTTTGACGACATCGAGGGGCTGCTCGCCCATTACCGCGCCATCGAGGCGCAGCGCGCGGCGCTCGACTACGACATCGACGGCGTGGTCTACAAGGTGGACCGGCTGGACTGGCAGGCGCGGCTCGGCTTTCGCGCCACCACGCCGCGCTGGGCGATCGCCCATAAATTTCCCGCCGAGACCGCGACCACGGTGCTGGAGAAAATCGAGATTCAGGTGGGGCGCACCGGCGTGCTGTCGCCGGTGGCGCGGCTGCGCCCGGTGACCGTGGGCGGGGTGGTGGTGGCCAACGCCACCCTGCACAACGAGGATTACATCAAGGGCGTCGGCGGCGACGGCGCACCGATTCGCGGCGGGCGCGACCTGCGCGAGGGCGACACGGTGACGGTGTATCGCGCCGGGGACGTGATCCCCAAGGTGCTCGACGTGGACCTTTCGAAACGCCCGCCCGGTTCACGGCCCTTCAGATTCCCCGACACCTGTCCCGAATGCGGCTCGGCGGCGATTCGCGAGCCGGGCGAGGCGATGCGTCGCTGCACCGGCGGGCTGGCCTGCCCGGCGCAGGCGGTGGAGCGGCTGAAGCATTTCGTTTCGCGCGGGGCGTTCGACATCGACGGGCTCGGCGCCAAGCAGGTCGAGGCGTTTCACGACGACGGCTGGATCCGCGAACCGGCCGACATCTTCACGCTGCGGGCGCGGTTTTCCGACGGGCTGAAACAGCTGAAGAACCGCGAAGGCTGGGGCGCGAAATCCGCCGCCAAGCTGTTTGACGCCATCGACGCGCGGCGACGCATCCCGCTCGAACGCCTGATCTTCGGGCTCGGGATCCGCCATGTGGGCGAGACCACGGCCAAGACCCTGGCCCGCGCCTACGGGTCCTGGGCGGCGTTCGAGACCGCGATGCGCGAGGCCGCGCCGCAGGAGGGCGCCGCCTGGGATCAGTTGATCGGCATCGACGGGGTCGGGGCGGTGCTGGCGCGATCGCTGACCGAATTCTTCGCCGAATCCCATAACCGGGACGCCCTGGCGCGGCTGCTCGCCGAACTGGAGGTGCAGGACGCGGCCCCGCCGGCCAACGCCGACAGCCCGGTCGCCGGCAAGACCATTGTCTTCACCGGCTCGCTGGAAAAGATGACCCGGGCCGAGGCCAAGGCCCGGGCCGAATCGCTGGGCGCGCGGGTTTCCGGCTCGGTGTCGGCAAAGACTGATATCGTCGTCGCCGGGGCCGGGGCGGGATCGAAGCTCAAGAAAGCCGAGGCGCTGGGCCTGAAGGTGCTGAGCGAGGATGAATGGATCGCGCTCGCCGCGCGATGATCGCAGGTCGGGAAAGGGGGGCGAATGCGGGAGATCGAACTGAAGCTGCTGCTGTCCCGGGCGGCGGAAACGGCGCTGCGCGACAACCCGGCGCTGACGGCGCTGAGCGAGGGCGCGCCGCGCCGCCGCCGCCTGCGCTCGGTCTATTACGACACGCGCCGCCACGGGTTGTGGGCCGCGGGGCTGACCCTGCGCCTGCGCGAGGATGGCCGGCGCTGGCTGCAGACGGTCAAATGCCGTCAGCGGGCGATCGCCGGGGGGCTGTCCGCGCCGCTGGAAGCCGAGGCGTTCGTGGACGGCCCCGAAGTGGATGTCGCGCGCATCCCGGATCGCGACCTGCGCCGCCGGGTGCGCGGGATCGTCGGCAAGGCCCGGCTGATCCCGACGCTGGAAACGGTCATGATCCGCGAATCGCGCCTGCTGGTCTGCCCCGGGGGGCGGGTTGAACTGGCGATCGACGAGGGGGAGGTGATCGCCGCCGGCCGCGCCAACGCCCTGCGCGAGGCGGAGCTGGAGCTGATCGAAGGCGCGCCGGCCCTGTTGTATGATCTGGCCAAGCGGCTGTTTCGCGCCGGGCCGCTGCGGTTTTCGACGCTCTCCAAGGCGGCGCGCGGCTATGCGCTGGCGCGGGGCGAGGCAAGCGCCGCGCTGAATGCGCCGCGGCGCGCGCGCGAGGCGCGGCTGCTGGCGGCCGACAGCGTCGAGGCGGCGCTGCTGAAGGCGCTGGACGCCTGTCTCGATCAGATATCCGCCAATGTCGCGGCCTGCGTCGCCGGCGATGACCTGGAGGGGCCGCATCAGCTTCGCGTCGGGCTGCGCCGCCTTCGCAGCGTGTTTCTGCTGTTTCGCGAGGCGCTGGATGGCGCGCAGGTCGCGGCGCTGAAAGCCTCGGCCCGCGAGCTTGGCGCCGCGGTGGGGGCGCTGCGCGATCTTGACGTGCTGATCGAGGAGACCCTGCGCCCGGCCGCCGCGCAGCATGCCGACGCGGCCGGCTACCGCGCGCTTCTCGGCGCTTTCGAGGCCAGGCGCGCGCGGGTGCGCGCCGATTTGCGCGCGAGGCTTGCCGGGGCCGACACTCAGGCGTTTCTGTTCGATCTGGCGCGCTTCACCGCGCTGTGCGGCTGGCGCGGCGCGGATGCCGGGCTTGTCGATCGTCTTGACGATCGGCCGTCGCGCGGCGCGCGGCGACGGGGGAAGGCGCGGGATGCGGCGCGACCGTTCGACGCGCCGGCGCTGGGGCTGGCGCGGCGCGCGCTGGCGCGGCGCTGGGACAATGTGCGCGCCAAGGCCGAGGGGCTGGAGGATCTCGATGTCGAACAGCGCCACGATCTGCGCAAGGCGCTGAAAAAGCTGCGCTACGGAGTGGATTTCTTCGGGCGGATGTTTCCGGCGCGCGACGCCAAGCCGTTTCGCAAGCGGTTGAAGACGCTGCAGGACGTGTTTGGCGCGCTCAACGATCTGGCGGCGGCGGAGGCGGCCTTGACCGGCCCGGACGCGCCCCTGCGCGACGATCCCGCGGCGCAGCGCGCCGTGGGGCGGGTGCTTGGCGCCCGCACTCAGGACGCGGCGCATATGTGGCGCAAGGCGCGCGCCGATTGGGACCGGCTGTGCGCGGGAGCAGGGTTTTGGCGCTGATGCGGCGCGGGGAGGCCAAGGCGCGCGCGGTCTTTTCACCGCGCCCGCGCTGGCGCAGTCTGGGGCGATGACCAGGATCCCCGACGATGCCGACGATGCCGACGATGCCGCGCGGCGCGCGGCGCGCCGCGTCCCGCGCGGGCGGCCGGAGATCCTGTTTCCGCTGTTCGCTGCGATCACCGGGCTTGACGGAATTGGACCGAAAACCGCCAAGGCGCTGGAAAGGCTGGACATAACCCGCCCGCGCGACCTGCTGCTCACCGCGCCGAACGGGGTGATCGACCGGCGGTTGCGTGATTCGGCGAAGGATGCCGCCGAGGGCGAGATCGTCACCGTGGAGATCGAGGTCGAGGCCCATCACCCGCCGCGCCTCAAGGGCCGCCCGCATCGCGTGGCGGTGCGCGACGGCGGCTGCGAATTCCTGCTGATCTTCTTTCACGCCAAGGGCGACTGGCTGACCCGGCTGCTGCCGGTGGGCGCGCGGCGCGTGGTCTCGGGGCGCATCGAGATCTATGACGGCATCCGCCAGATGCCCCATCCCGATCATGTGCTGACCCCGGGCGAGGCCGATTCGCTGCCGGCGTTCGAACCGGTCTACCCGTTGACCCAGGGGGTCTCTCAGCGGCTGATGGCGCGCGCCGCGCAATCGGCGTTGACGCGGGCGCCGGATCTGGCGGAATGGATCGCGCCGGCGGTGCTGTCGGCGCATCCCGACTGGCCCGGCTGGCGCGAGGCGGTGACCCGCCTGCATGCGCCGCAGGGGCGCGCGGACCTGACCCCGGCGGCCCCGGCGCGCGAACGGCTGGCCTATGACGAATTGCTGTCGCATCAACTGGCGCTGGCGCTGGCGCGCGCCGCGCATCGGCGCGGCAAGGGGCGGCGCACGGCGGGGGACGGGGGCCTGCGCGACAAGGCTCTGGCGGCGCTGCCCTACGCGCCCACCGCCGCCCAGACCCGCGCGATCGCCGAAATCGCCGCCGACATGGCCGGACCGCATCGCATGAACCGGCTGCTGCAGGGCGATGTCGGGTCCGGCAAGACGCTGGTGGCGCTGATGGCCATGCTGATCGCCGCCGAGGCCGGCGGACAGGCGGCGATCATGGCCCCGACGGAGATCCTCGCGCGCCAGCACATGACCAGCCTCGCTGACGCGGCGCAGGCCGCCGGGATCCAGCCGCTGCTGCTGACCGGGCGCGACAAGGGCGCGACGCGGGCCGAAAAGCTGGCGGCGATCGCGGGCGGCGCGCCGCTGGTGATCGGCACCCACGCCTTGTTCCAGAAGGACGTCGAATTCGCCGATCTGCGGCTGGCGGTGATCGACGAACAGCACCGCTTCGGCGTGCGCCAGCGCATGGATCTGGGCGAAAAGGGCCTGAAGCCGGACATTCTGGTGATGACCGCGACGCCGATCCCGCGCTCGCTGGCGCTGGCGCAATACGGCGACATGGACGTGTCCGTGCTCGACGAAAAGCCCCCCGGGCGCAAGCCGGTGGAGACCGCGCTGATCTCCTCGGGCCGTTACGACGAGGTGGTGGCGCATCTCAGGAAGGCGGTGGCCGAGGGGCGGCGCGCCTACTGGGTCTGTCCGCTGGTCGAGGAAAGCGAGGCCGTGGACCTCACCGCCGCCGAGGATCGCCGCAAGGCGCTGGCCGAAGCGCTGGGCGACGGGGTCGGCGTGGCGCTGGCGCATGGCCGCATGGCCCATGCGGACAAGGACGCGGCGATGGCGGATTTCGTCGCCGGGCGGGCGCGGGTGCTGGTGGCCACCACGGTGATCGAGGTCGGGGTGGACGTGCCCGAAGCCTCGATCATGGTGATCGAGCAGGCGGAGCGATTCGGACTGGCGCAATTGCACCAGCTGCGCGGACGGGTCGGGCGCGGGTCCGAGGCCTCGACCTGCCTGCTGATGTACGACCCGCCGCTGGGCGAGGCGGCGCGCGCCCGCCTGTCGATCATGCGCGAGACCGAGGACGGGTTCCGCATCGCCGAGGAGGACCTGCGGCTGCGCGGCGCCGGGGATGTGCTCGGGGTCAAGCAATCGGGGCTGCCGCGGTTTCGCATCGCCGATCTGGAGGTGCATGGCGATCTGATGAAGATCGCCCAGGACGACGCGCGCATGGTGCTGCATGCGGAGCCGGATCTGGGCGGAAAGCGCGGCGCCGCGCTGCGCGTCCTGCTCTACCTGATGGATCGGGACGCGGCGATCCGTTTGCTCTCGGTCGGGTGATGTTTCGGCAAGTCTGGCTTGTGTTCGCTTAATGTTCTTGACTCGACTCGCCGAGAATGAGAACAAGTTGGCAACAAAGCCGAATAAAGCCTTAACCGCATCGCCACCGGGAGACATGTCATGAGCGCCATCATCCGCATCGCCGCCGCTGCCGAGCGCGCGCCGCAGGGGGCCGTCGGGGATGCGATCGGGCTGGCGCTGCTGTGCCTGCTGGCGCTGGCCGGATTTGCCGCGACCGGATTGGCCTGAATCGGGGCCGGGATGTTCGCCTGCGGTCTCGACGGGGCGGGACGCGATCCGCGCCGGTTCCCTCGTCCGGCGTCGGATCCCGCCTGATCCGGCGCTCGCCTCTCGCATGACCGCACCGCCTGTCGCCGCGCCCATGCCGGGTTGCGGCGACTTTTTTCATTGCCGCCGCCCCAGGCCCGCCCCAGGCCCGCCCCGGGCCCGACCCAGACCCGCCCCTGCGGCTTGCGTCAGGCCTCGGCGGTCGCGGCGCCCTGCGCGGCGATCGCGTCCATGGCTTCGAGGGTCGCTTCGAGGCTGAGCATGATCGAGGCGTGGCGGTTCTTGTAGTCGCGCGCCGGCAACAGCACCTCGTAGCCGTCGAAGGGCGGGTCCGGGACCGGGCCGTTCTGCTTGAGCATCGCCTTCAGCTGATCGCGCGCCCGGGCGATGTCCGCGCGACTGCGCCCCACCGCCACCGCGCCCAGCACCGAGGCCGAGGCCTGCCCCAGCGCGCAGGCCTTCACGTCCTGTCCGAATTCGGCGATGCGCCCGTTCTCGACCTTCAGCCCCACGGTGACGGTGGAGCCGCATAGCGGCGAGCGCCGACGCACCCGCGCCTGCGGATCCGCCAGCGGCGTCGCGTGGGGGATGTCGGCGGCCAGCGCCAGGATGCGCCGGGAATAGAGGCTGATCAGATCCTGCCCCGAATCCGCGCTGTCGTCTGTTTCGCTCATGCCGCTGTCGCCTGTGCTGTGTCCGCCGGGCCTGCGCCCGGGCGAGTCGTCCGGATCGGTTCCTTCTAGATAGTCCGGGCGCGGCCAGTGTAAAAGGCGGCGATGCCAATCCGGGAGCCCCACTTATGTCGCAGATCTTCGATCCCGCCGCCCTGAAATACGACGACAGGGGGCTTTTGCCCGCCATTGCGCAGGATCACGCCAGCGGCGAGGTGCTGATGCTGGCCTGGATGAACGCCGAATCGGTGCGCCGCACGCTGGCCGGGGGGCAGGTGGTCTACTGGTCGCGCTCGCGTCGGGAATTCTGGCGCAAGGGCATGACCTCGGGCCATGGGCAGCGGCTGGTGGAGATGCGGCTCGACTGCGACCGCGACTGCCTGCTGTTGCTTGTGGAGCAGACCGGCCCCGCCTGCCACACCAACCGGCGCAGCTGCTTTTACACCGCGATCCGCGACGGCGAGGAACGGGAAATCGCCGCGCCGATGGCCTTGTGACCGCCGGGTTCGCCGCGCTGCGCGCGCGCTGGGCCGAACGCCTGTCGCGCCGCAACCTCGCGCGGCTGGGGCTGGGGCTGCTGGTCGGGGCGGCGGGCGGCGGGCTCGCCGCCTGGGCCGAGGCGCCGCTGGCCTGGATGCTGGGGGCGCTGTTCGCCTGCATGGCGCTGAGTCTCGCCGGGGCGCCGATCTTCGTGCCGATCTGGTTTCGCACCCTGTTTCTCGGGGTCATCGGGCTTTTTCTGGGCGAAAGCTTTTCCACGGTGACGCTGGCGCAGCTGGCGCGCTGGCCGGTGACCATCGCGGCGGCGGTGCTCTACGTGCCGGTGGGCGCCTGCGCCTGCTACCTGCTGTTTCGCCGCGCGGCGGGCATGGCAAGGGGCACGGCGCTGCTGTCGGCGATGCCCGGCGGACTGACGGCGGTGTCGCTGTTCGCCGAGGAGATCGGCGCCGACGAGCAGCGCGTGGCCCTGGCGCAGTCGCTGCGCGTGGCGCTGGTGGTGCTGATCGCGCCGCTGATCGCCTTTGGCTGGCTCGGCCTGACGCCGCCCGACGCGCAGGAGGGGGCCGCGGCGCCGGTGATGCGCCTGCCGGACGCGGCGCTGCTGATCGGGGCGGCGCTGGCCGCGACGCTGGCGCTGGGGCGCTGGAAACTGCCGCTGCCCTACATGATCGGCCCCCTGCTGGCGAGCGCCGCGCTGCGCCCGCTCGGGCTGGTGGAGGGGGCGCTGCCCGGGCTGCTGGTGGAGGCGGCGCTGCTGGTCGCGGGGGCCTCGATCGGCGCCCGCTTCGCCGGATTGCGCCTGTCCATGCTGGCCGCCGTGGCGGCGTGGACGCTGGCGGGGACGCTGTTGCTGATGACCATCTCGCTGGGTTTTGCGCTGGCGATCTCCGGCGCGCTGGGGGTGGATTTCTTCGCCGCGCTGCTGGCCTACGCGCCGGGCGGGGTGGCCGAGATGAGCCTGATCGCCATCGCCATCGACGCCGATCCGGCCTTCGTCGCCACCCATCACATGGCGCGCATCTTCGCCATTCTGTTCGCGTTGCCGCTGCTGGCCGCGCGGCTCAGGCGGGGGATGCGCGGGGCAGGCCGAGACGCCGCCTGATGTCTTGCGGCGTGACGCCGGCCGCGCGCAATTCGCGGATCCCGGCGTCGCGGTCGCGCTTGGCGAGCCGGCGCCCGGCGGCGTCGCGGATCAGCCGGTGGTGACGATACAGCGGCGTCGGCAGGCCGAGCAGCGCCTGCAGCAGCCGGTGCAGCGGCGTGGCCGGGAACAGGTCGCGCCCCCGGGTCACATGGGTGATGTCCTGGAATGCGTCGTCGAGAACAACTGAAAGATGGTAGCTGGTCGCGATGTCCTTGCGGGCCAGCGCCACGTCGCCGCAGCGCCGCAGCAGCCAGTCGGGATCGAGGTTCTGGACGCCGGTCTCGCCCTGCGGACCGGCGTCAAGCTCGGTGAAGCTCAGTTCGCGGATCGCCTCGGGGCCGCCAAGCCGGGCGATGGCGGCGCGCATGTCGAGTCGCAGCGCGGCGTTCGCGGCGCTGACCGGCGGGCGTTCGCGGCAGGTTCCGGGATAGGGCGGTCCGTCCGGGCCCGGGCCTGGATCGGGCGCCTGCGGGGCGGTTTCCTGCGGGGCGGTTTCCTGCGGGGCGGCGAGGGCGTTGGCGATGTCGCGACGCGTGCAGGTGCAGGGATACAGCAGGTTTTCCGATGTCAGGCGCGCCAGCGCGGCGGCGTAGGCGGGCAGGCGGCCGGATTGGCGCAGCACGGGGTCGGGCCAGCGAATGCCCAGCCAGGCGAGATCCTCGAAGATCGCCGTTTCAAATGCGGGGCGGGCGCGGGCGGCGTCGATGTCCTCGATGCGCAGCAGGAACCGCCCCGGCGCCGCCTGCGCCGCGTCAAAGGCGGTGAGCGCCGAAAATGCGTGGCCCAGATGCAGGTATCCGTTGGGCGAGGGTGCGAAGCGTTCCACATGCATCAGGGTTTTTCGCATGTTTGGCGGCGCGCCGCCATCGCCCGCCGCCCCGGGCTTGACCCGGGCGGGGCGGGCGATGACGGCTTGACCTCGGTGGCGATTGGCGGTCGTCTGGCGGCCATGGTGGGACGGATCATAGAAAACGACGCCTGCGTGGCCGAGGGCGCGGCCTGGCTGGCGGCGCGCGAGCCGCGTTTCGCCGCGGCGCTGGAGGCCACCGGCCCGCTGCCGCTGCGCCGGCGCGAGGACGGCTATCGCGCCCTGCTCGCGGCGATCGTGTCCCAGCAATTGTCGGTGGCGGCGGCCAACGGCATCTGGGCGCGTCTGGAGGCGGCGGGCGCGGTGTCGCCCGAGGGGGTGCTGGCGCTCGACGAGGACGCGTTGCGCGCCTGCGGATTGTCACGCCCGAAAATCCGCTACGCGCGGGCGATCGCCGAAACCGGCCTGGATTATCAGGCGCTGCGCGTCCTGCCCGATGACGAAGCGCTGGCGCAGCTTGTGGCGCTGAAGGGCGTCGGGCGCTGGACGGCGGAGATCTACCTGATGTTCAGCCTTGGGCGCGCCGACGTGTTCGCGCCCGGCGATCTGGCCCTGCAGGAGGCGGCGCGGCTGTTGTTCGAGCTCGACGCGCGCCCGTCGGAAAAACAGTTTTCGGAGATGGCGGAGGTCTGGTCGCCGTGGCGCTCGGTGGCGGCGCGGCTGTTCTGGGCCTATTACCGGATCGCAAAGCAACGCGAAGGACTCACCTGACATGGCGACACTCGACGGACCTCGGCGCGACTCGAAATCCGGCGCGGCGCAGTCGCTGGTCGTGCTGCTGCACGGCTACGGCGCCGACGGCGCGGATCTGATCGGCATCGGCGACGCGCTGGCGGATCACATGCCCGACACCGTGTTTCTGGCCCCGAACGCGCCGGAGCGCTGCGCGGTCAACCCCATGGGGCGGCAATGGTTTCCGATCCCCATGCTGGACGGCAGCACGCCGGAGGCCATGCGCGAGGGCGCCGTGCGCGCCGCGGCGTTGCTGCACCGCTATCTCGACGATCTGGTGGAGACGGAAGGCGTCCCCGCCGCGCAGACCTGCCTGTTCGGGTTCTCGCAGGGCACGATGATGGCGCTGGAGGTGGGGCCGCGCCGCAAGGACGCGCTGGCCGGGATCGTCGGGTTTTCCGGCCGGCTCAACGACCCGGAGGCGCTGGCGCGCGACGTCGTCACCCGCCCGCCGGTGCTGCTGGTGCATGGCGACATGGATGAAATGGTGCCGCTCGAAAGCCTCGACGCCGCGAAGCGCGGGCTGGAGGCGGCTGGGATCGAGGTCGCCACCCATGTCTCGCGCGGGGTCGGCCACGGCATCGCGCCCGACGGGCTGGGGCTGGCGCTGGGCTTTCTCAAGAAGAGACTGGGCTGAGCCCCGGCGGCGGGGGGCGGCGGTCCCGCGGCTTTCGGCATAATAAAGACTTCATCATCTGGGGGCTTGTCCGAGAATTTCTGCCAGATATAGTCGGGCCGATCTCCGGGACGGGTTGCGTCCCGTCCCGGCGTTTGCGGAACGCTTCGGGACGGGAGACGATTCGGGTGCAGCAAGATCCCTACAATGCGCAATTCGTGCGAAGCCCGGCGCGGCTGAAAGACCATCCGGCGCTGGTGCTGAACGCCGATTACCGGCCGCTGTCGTATTTCCCGCTGTCGCTCTGGCCCTGGCAGGATGCGGTGAAGGCGGCGTTTCTGGACCGGGTGGCGGTGGTGGCGGAATACGACGCGGTGGCGCGCAGCCCCTCGATGGAATTCCGCCTGCCCTCGGTCGTGGTGCTGCAGGATTTCGTCAAGCCCGGCCATCTGGCGGCCTTCACCCGGTTCAACCTGTTCCTGCGCGACGAATTCGCCTGCCAGTATTGCGGCGCCGCGGGGGATCTGACCTTTGACCACGTGATCCCGCGCGCGCGGGGCGGGCGCACCACCTGGCAAAACGTGGTGGCGTCATGCGGGCCGTGCAACCTGCGCAAGGGCTCGCGCACGCTGAAGCAGGCGGGGATGCGGCTGGCGCACAAGCCGATGCGGCCAACGGCGGCGCAATTGCAGAATGTGGGGCGGAAATTTCCGCCCAACTACCTGCATGAAAGCTGGATGGATTTCCTGTACTGGGATGCGCCGCTGGAACCGTGATTCAGCCCCGGCGGGTCGCCGCCAGCAGCCACAGCGCCGCGAGGCCCAGCGAGATGACGGCGTTCCAGCTCGCCATGGACAGCGACAGGAAGTCCCACGCCACCTCGTCGCAGCGCACCACCGGCGCCGCGAGGATCTGATCCAGCAGCTGATCGGTCGAAAGCCCGGTGTCCTGGCCGCCCGAACAGGTGCCGGGGCCTTCCCACCAGCGCCGCTCGACGCCGGTGTGGAACAGCCCGAGCCCGGCGCCGACCAGCATCAGCCCCGCGCCGAGCGCGGCCAGCGGGCGAAGCCACAGGCCCAGCAGGATCAGCGCGCCGAGCGCGATGGCGATGCCATGGGGCCAGCGTTGCCAGATGCACATCTCGCAGGGCGCGAGCCCGCCGAAATACTGCGAGAACAACGCCCCGCCGAGCAGCCCGGCCGAGCCGAGCGCCGCCAGCAGCGCGAGATTTCGAGGGGTGAGGGTCATAGCGCGTATTTCACGATCACGAAGCCGCCCAGCAGCAGGGCGAGGGACAGGGAGGCGACCAGACCGAGCCGGGTCTCGATGAAGCCGCGGATCGCCTCGCCATAGCGGTGCAGCAGCGCGGCGACGATGAAGAAACGCAGGCCCCGCGCCAGCAGCGAGGTGGCCATGAACAGCGGAAAGGACAGCCCGGTGACGCCCGAGAATATGGTGATGACCTTGTAGGGAAACGGCGTCATTCCGGCGATCAGCACCGCCCAGAAGCCCTGCGCGTTATAGGCTTCGGATATGGCGTCGAACTGGCCGGCCTTGCCGTAAAGCTCCAGCACCGGGCGGCCGACGGAATCAAACAGCTCCGCCCCGATCCACCAGCCCAGCGCGCCGCCGGCGACCGAGGCCGCGGTGCAGACCCCGGCGAGCAGCCAGGCGCGATGCGGCGCGGCGAGGATCATGGGGATCAGCAGCACGTCCGGGGGAATCGGAAACACCGAGCTTTCCACGAAGCTGACCGCCGCCAGCGTCCATAGCGCGTAGGGCGTTTCGGCCTGCCGCAGCACCCAGTCGTAAAGCGTTCTCAACATTCCGCCCGCATAGCAACCCGCCGCTGCGCTGTCCATGCTCGCGGGCGCATGGGCGCGCGCCGCGCCCGGCGCGTCGATCGCGTTCCGCCCCCCGCCCCGCCGGCCCGGGACTTTGCGAGGTTGACCCGTCCGGCGCCGGGACTATAGTGCGCCGCGCATGCCCGGATGGCGGAACTGGTAGACGCAGCGGATTCAAAATCCGCCGCCGCAAGGCTTGGGGGTTCGAGTCCCCCTCCGGGCACCATGCCGCAGAAAAATCTTTTGTTTCCAGCATTTTCAATGCTTCGCGATTTTTCATGTCGGCAGGGGGGAAAAGGGGGGAGGCGGAGCCGCTGCGCCCCGCATGGGCGCGAACCGCCCGTCGGCCGGGGGGCGCCGCGACGCGTTCCCGCCCCGGCAAGCGGCCTAGAGGCGCAGCGACAGGCAGGACATGCCGCCGTCGAGCTTGGCGCATTCGGCGTTGCAGATCTCCACGACATCGTATCCGGCTTTGTCCAGCATTTCGGCCGTGCGCGGGAAACCGGCGGGCAGCAGCACCAGATCGTTGAAGCGGATCGAATTCGCCGCCGCCTCCTCGCCATCGGCGACGTGGAGCACGCGGTAGCCCTCGAAACAGCCCGAGGCGTCCAGCCGCCGGGTCGACAGGATGGTGTCCGCGTCCAGCAGCGAACAGTCGGTCTTGAAATGCAGCACGCCTTGCGGGGTGAACACCTCGCGCAGGGCGTGGCCCCATTCGGCGACGATCGCGGCCAGTTCGCGGATTCCGGCGGCGTCGGTGCGCGCCGAGCGGCCAACCAGGATTTCGCGTCCGGTGACCAGGATGTCGCCGCCCTCGATGCATCCCGGCCCGGCGATCGCGCGCAGGTCGTCGCGGCAGTCGCGCAGCGTCGGGGCCATGCGCGCCACCTCGCCCATGCGCGACGGCGCGCCGGGGCGCATCAGCACCGCGCCTTGCGGCAGGCACAGGGCGGTGTCCTCGACGAACATCGCATCGGGGAACGCGTCGAGCGGCGGCAGCTCGATCACCTCGGCCCCGGTGCTTTTCAGCGCCGCGACATAGGCGGAATGGGCCTGCAGCATGCGCTCCAGATCCGGCGTGCCGGTGTCCTCGGCGCGCAGGCCGTCGACGATGCTGGCGGCGGGGCGCCGGGTGATCGCCCGGCTGAATTCGAACGTGGCGTTGCGCATGGCGGACCCGTTTGTTCAGGAGCGCCGCGGGCGCGGCGCCTCGATTTCGATCATGCCCGGCCCCTTGAGCCGCGCAAAGGCTTTCAGGCTGTCGGCGACGGCCGCGGGTTCGGCGGCGCAGCGCCAGAACGGGATGCCGAAGGCCCGCGCGGTCGCCGCGAAATCCGGCGGCGTCGGGTCGCAGCCCACGACCGTCACGCCGGCGGCCTGCATCGAGGTCTCGATTTCCCGGTAGCCGCGGTTGTTCCAGATGACGAAGGCGATGGGCAGGCTTTCATCCACCGCGGTCATGATCTCGGGCAGGCTGAACTGGGCGCCGCCATCGCCGGCGATGCACAGGACCGGCGCCCCGGGATCCGCCAGCGCCGCCCCGATCGCCGCCGGGATCCCGAAGCCGAGCGCGCCGTAGCCGGTGGCGGCGTTGAACCAGCCGCCGGCGCGGTCGTGATCGTAATAGCAGTTGCCGGCATAGACGGGCTGCGACGAATCCCCGACCATCACCGCGCCGGGCACGGCGTCGCGCATGGCGTTCAGGATCCCGGTCAGCGCCCGGTAGTCGGGGCCGATTTCCTCTAGGGCGGCGATGCGGGTCCGGGCCGCGCGCTCGGCCCCGCCGCGGGGCCCGGACCCGCGCGGATCCGTCGCCGCGGCCAGCGCGCGCAGTGCGTCGCGCGCGTCGCCTTCCAGCGCCAGATCCGCGGGGCGGCGGGCCAGCTGATCGGCGCAGATGTCGATGCGGATCAGCCCGGCCATGCGCGGCATGGTCCCGGTTCCGAGCATGTCGTAATCCGTCGGCCCCAGCTCGGTCCCCACCGCCAGCGTCAGGTCAGAGCCCGCGATCAGTTCGCGCACCGCCGTCAGGCTGGGGCTGGCCGGGATGCCCAGCGCGTGCCCGTGCATCATCCCGCGCGCATTCACGGTCTGCACCACCGGCGCGTCCAGGCGTTCGGCGAGTTCGCGCAGCGCCTGCGCCGCCCGGCAGGCGCCGCCGCCGGCGAGGATCACCGGACGCGCCGCCGTTTCCAGCATCCCGGCGGCCCGCGCGATCAGCGCCGCGTCGGGGGGCGCAGGCGCCATGGGCCCGGCCCCCGGTCTCGTCCCCGGTCCCGGAAAATCTGCGCCCGCGACATCCAGCGGGATCTCGATATGGGTCGGTCCGGGGCGGCCCCGGGAAAACCCGGCGAAGACGCGCGCCAGCGCCTGCGTCAGATCCCCCGGGGTCTCCACCCGCTGCGAGTTCAGCGCCACCGTCGAGGCGAGCGCCCGCTGATCGGGCAGTTCGTGCAGATGCCCCAGCCCCCTGCCCAGCGTCGCCAGCGCGTTGACCCCGGAGACCACCAGCATCGGCACGCTGTCGGCGCGCGCCTGCGCCATGGGCGTCAGCGCGTTGGTCAGACCGGGGCCGGTGATGACGAAGGCCACGCCCGGCCTGCCCGAAACCCTGGCCCAGCCAAGCGCCATGAAGCCGGCGCCCTGTTCGTGGCGCGGCGTGACGTGGCGGATGCCCGACCCCGCCAGCCCGCGATACAGTTCGATGGTGTGCACGCCGGGAATGCCGAACACGATGTCGACCCCGCGTTCTGCCAGTTGCGCGACAAGCGCCTCGCCGACGCTGGTCATGCCACGTCCCGCCGCACTGCATTGGCATGGGCGACGATGCGGTTGACGGCCGTGTCGAACGCGTCGTCGCCGATGGTCAGCGCCACCCGCACCCAATCGTCCAGCGTCGTGCCGAAGGCGGCGCCCGGCATCACCGCCACGCCGCCGTTCTTCAGCAGGTCCAGCGCGTAGGCCTTGCCGTCCATGCCGGTGGCCGAAACGTCGATCATGGCGAACATGCCGGCCTCGGGGCGATGCGCGACAAGGGCGGTGTCGCGCGACAGGCGATCGCCCAGCAGCGCCGCGCGCGCCGCGTAGCGCGCGCGCATGCCGGCGGCGACGCTCGACCCGTCGCGCACCGCCCGTTCGGTCATGTCGGCGATGAAGGGCTGGTTGCCGAACAGCATGGTCTCGGACAGCGGCAGCAGGGCCTCGATGAAACCGGCCGGGCCGACGCACCAGCCGCTGCGAAATCCCGGCGCCGCGTGGGATTTGGAGATCGAGGACACCACGATCGCCCGATCGGCCAGCCCCGGGCGCGACAGCGGCGACGCGAAGGCGGCGCCTTCGAAGGTCAGCTGTTCATACACCTCGTCGGAGATGATCCAGAGGTCATGCTTTCGCGCCAGGTCCCCGATCGCGTCGATGTCCCCGACCCTGAGGACCGCGCCGGTGGGGTTGTGGGGCGTGGTCAGCAGGATGGCGCGGGTTCTTTCGGTGATCCGCGCGGCCAGGTCCGCGGCCTGAAGGCGAAAGCCCCTGTCGGCGCGCAGCGGCACGGGGGCCGGCCTGGCGCCGCTGGCCCGGATCACCCCTTCATAGGTCGCATACATCGGGTCGCCGACCAGAACCTCGTCGCCGGTCTCGGCCGCGCCCATCATCGCCGCGAACAGCGCGGTCTGCGTGCCGGGAAAGCACAGGATCTGATCGGCGCCGATGCGCCGCCCCGCGGATCGGGTGTATTTCTCGGCCAGGGCGGCGCGCAGGCCGGGTTCGCCGCGGCCATTCGAATAGGCCGTGCGCCCGGCGCGCATGGCGGCGACGGCGACCTGCGTCAGGGCGCCGGGCGTCGGCGCGTCGGGCTCGCCGATGGTCATGTCGACGATGTCGCCGCCCTTGGCCATCATGTCCCGGGCCAGCAGGTGCAATGCCCATTTGGCGCCGCCCAGGCCAGCCAGGCGCTTGACGATTGCGGTGCGTTTCATGGCCGGTGCGCCCCCTTGTCCAGTTCCAGTCCGATGATCGCCCCCACCGATTCCAGTCCGATGTCAGGCAGTTCGCCGGGCCTGAAGGCGTCCGGCAAGGCGCCGCCCTCAAGCCAGAGCCCGTCGATGACGGCGTTGCAGGCGGTGGCGAGCCGGCGCAGGCGTTCAGGGCCGGCCGGGGCGCCCGCTTCCTCCAGCGCCGCCCGGATCATGGCCTCCAGCCGGTCGCGAAACGCGTCATAGGTGCGTTGGTGGATGCGCATCATCTGCGCGTCGCGGCGCACCTCGTTCAGAAAGCTGGCCCACAGCGCGATCGAGCGCGGATCGACCACCGGCGGCTTGAGCGCCGCGCCGACGAAGACCGCCAGCCGCGCCCGCGCGCCGCCGCCGGCCTGTTCGGCCGGGGCGAAGGTCAGGTCGGTCATATGGGTCATGTGGTGGTCGTAGGCGGCGCTGATCAGGTCTTCCTTCGAGGTGAAATAGTGTCGGATCAAGCCCGGGGTCACGCCGGCACGCTCGGCGATCGCGCGCACCGTGGCCCCGTGCACGCCCTGCTCGGCGACCAGCGACAGGGTCGCCTGGATCAAGGCGCCCTTTCGCTGCATGGCGGTCTTGCGGGTGAATTTGCGGCGGGTGTCTGGCACCGCGGCTCCTCTCGGTTCGCCAGTAACTATACGCTTGCAGAATTGCGGGAGATCAGCCCTACTACAACCCGAAAAGCGAGGGAGCCGGATAATGTCCGTGGCCGCCGACATGGAGCGCAGCGATGAAGCCGCGGGTCGCGAGACCGCCATAAGCGTCAGCGACCTGCACAAGAGCTTCGGCGATCTGGACGTGCTGAAAGGGGTCTCGCTGACCGCCCGGCAAGGCGATGTGGTGGCGATCATCGGGGGCAGCGGCTCGGGCAAGTCGACCTTGCTGCGCTGCATCAATTTCCTGGAAACGCCGACCTCGGGAAAGATCGTCGTCTGCGGCGAGGAAATCGCCATGCGCGCCGACGGCGCGCCGGCCAATCGCCGCCAGATCGAACGCATCCGCACGCAGCTTGGCATGGTGTTTCAGGCCTTCAACCTGTGGACGCACCGCACGCTGCTGGAAAACGTCATCGAGGCGCCGGTGCATGTGCTGAAGACGCCGCGCGCCGCTGCCGTCGCCCGCGCCCGGGCGCTGCTGGATCGCGTCGGCCTCGGCGACAAGGCCGACACCTTTCCGGCGTTTCTGTCGGGCGGCCAGCAGCAGCGCGCCGCCATCGCCCGGGCGCTGGCGGTCGAGCCCGCCGTCATGCTGTTCGACGAGCCCACCAGCGCGCTGGACCCGGAACTGGTCGGAGAGGTGCTGTCGGTGATCCGCGATCTGGCCGCCGAGGGGCGCACCATGCTGCTGGTGACCCATGAAATGAAATTCGCGCGCGAGGTCGCCACCCATGTGGTCTATCTGTTCGAAGGCCGCATCGAAGAACAGGGCCCGCCCGCCGAGGTTTTCGGGCAGCCGAAATCCGAACGATTGAAGCAGTTCCTCAAAACTGTCTCGTGACCGGCAACGCCGATCGCCGACCCAACCGCAACAACAGGGAGATACATCATGAAATTCAAGACCATACTTGCCGCCGGACTGGCCATGGCCGCGCTTGGCGCGCAGGCCGCCATCGCCGAACAGGTCAAGATCGGCATCGCCGCCGAACCCTATCCGCCCTTTGCCTCGCTGGACGCCTCGGGCAAGTGGGTCGGCTGGGAAATCGAGGTCATCGACGCCGTCTGCGCCGCGGCCAGGCTTGATTGCGTGCTGTCTCCGGTCGCCTGGGACGGCATCATCCCGTCGCTGACCGGCGGACAGATCGACGCCATCATGGCCTCGATGTCGATCACCGAGGAACGCAAGAAGACCATCGACTTCAGCGACCCGTATTACAACACCCCGGCGGTGATCGTGGCCGACAAGTCGCTGAGCATCGAACCGACCCCTGAATCGCTGGCGGGCAAGATCATCGGCGTTCAGGCGTCGACCATCCATCAGGCCTATGCGCAGGCCTATTTCGCCGACAAGTCCGAACTGCGGGTCTATCAGACCCAGGACGAGGCCAATCAGGATCTGATCGCCGGCCGCATCGACGCCACCCAGGCCGACAGCATCGCCATGGCGGATTTCGTCGGGACCGACGCCGGCGCCTGCTGTGAAATCAAGGGCCCGGTCGCCAATGACGAATCCATTCTTGGCCGCGGCGTCGGCGCCGGGGTGCGCAAGGGCGACGACGCGCTGCGCCAATCCCTGAACGCCGGCATCGCCGCCATCCTCGCGGACGGAACCCATGACAAGATCACCGCGCGCTACTTCAAAGCCAGCATCTACAGCGAGTAGGCGCCGGCCTTGGAGCTTCTGCTTGAAACGCTCGGTCTGACGCAAAGCGCGGAGCTGCTGTCGCTGTCTCCGCCGGGCTGGGGCGCGAATTTGCTGCGCGGCCTGGCCCGGTCGCTGCAGATCGCCTTCGGGGCGTTCGGCTTCGGCCTGGCGATCGGGCTTTTCGGGGCCTATGGGAAACTGCATGGCGGGCCGGTGACGCGTGATCTGCTCGCCATCTACACGACGGTGATCCGGGCGGTGCCGGAACTGGTGCTGATCCTGATCCTCTATTACGTCGGCGCCGATCTGATCAATCAGGCCGCCCTGGCGCTGGGCTACGGCCGGGTGGAGATCAGCGGCGTCGCGGCCGGCATCTGGGTGCTGGGCGTGGTTCAGGGCGCCTATGCGACCGAGGTGCTGCGCGGGGCCATTCTGGCGGCGCCCTCGGGTCAGATCGAGGCGGCGCGCGCCTTCGGCATGTCGCCCCTGATGACCATGCGCCGGGTCACAATTCCGGCGATGATGCCCTTCGCGATCCCGGGGCTGGCCAATCTGTGGCTGATCGCCACCAAGGACACCGCCCTGCTGGCGATCGTCGGTTTTTCCGAACTGACGCTGGAAACCCGGCAGGCCGCCAGCAGCACCCGGGCCTATTTCACCTTCTTCCTTGCGGCGGGCGCCTTGTACATGATCGTCACCCTCTGTTCGGGGGTGGTGTTCGGCTGGATCGAGACATGGGCGCGGCGCGGCCAGCCTTCGTTGCGGGCGCAGGGCAAATGACGACCCTGCGTTCGTTCATGCAGCCGCACCGCATCGTGCTCATGGCGCTGTTCGCGGCGCTGGCGGCGTGGTGCGCGGTCGCGCTGCGCTGGGACTGGATCCCCGCCTACGCGCCGCTGGCGCTGGAGGGGCTGTGGCGCACCATCTGGCTTCTGGCGGTTTCGACCGTGCTGGGCTTTCTGCTGGCCGCGCCGCTCGGGCTCGCCCAGGCCGTCGGCCCCTGGTATCTGGCGAGTCCGGCCCGGGTCTTTTGCACCGTCATTCGCGGCACGCCGCTGCTGCTGCAGATCTGGCTGCTCTATTACGGGCTGGGCTCGCTGTTCCCGCAATTTCCCTGGATCCGCAGCAGCGAGCTGTGGCCCTATCTGCGCCAGGCATGGCCCTACGCGGTGCTGGCGCTGACCCTGTCCTACGCCGGCTACGAGGGCGAGGTCATGCGCGGCGCCTTCGCCAGCGTGAACAAGGGCCAGCTGGAGGCCGCCCGCGCCTTCGGCATGCCGCGCTTCACCGTGTTCCGCCGGATCTGGCTGCCGCAGGCCATCCGCAGCGTGCTGCCGACGCTTGGCGGCGAAACCATCCTGCAGCTGAAAGCCACGCCGCTGGTGGCGACGATCACGGTGATCGATATCTATTCGGTGTCGTCGCGCGTGCGTTCGGACACGTTCATCGTCTACGAACCGCTGCTGCTGCTGGCGCTGATCTACATGATCATCGCCGGGTGCATCACGCTGGTCTTTCGACGGATCGAAAACCAGGCGCCGGGTTGACCGAGGCGCCGATTTCCTGTGGCGAAGGCCGCAATATTCTCCTACAACCCCGATGCGCGCCGATCCGGCCCGCTGCAACGACTGGAGACCGTCGTTGGGCCGGGCCGCCAAGGGTCGCGCGGCATGCCGCGAAAACGGCATGGCCCCGTAGCTCAGCTGGATAGAGCGGCCGCCTCCTAAGCGGCAGGTCACAGGTTCGAATCCTGTCGGGGTCGCCATTGCGCATCCGCGATTCCAGCACGGGTTCCCTGTCGTCCGGGCCGCGAAGCGCCGCCGCAGGATCCGGCAAGGACCGATCCGCGCGCCGCATCCCGATGGCCTGTCCAGCGTTGCGCCTGCGCTGCCGGGGGCTGGGGGCCGGCGCGGCGTTCGCGCCGATTGTTGGCGGTCGGCGAAATCGCCCCGCCTGGCGCCTTGCCTATCGGGGCGCCACGTTGCCGATGCGCCTGGGCACGCCGAATTCCCGGCGGCAGATTTCGGCGAGTCTGGCGACGCCGCCGCGGATGGTTTGCTCATCCGGGTTGCCGAAGCACAGCCGCAGGCGGCGGCGGTTGCTGGCGCCGTCCACGGTCCATTCGGCGCCGGGGTTGATCGCCACGCCTTGTTTCGCCGCGGCTTTCGCCAGTTCGGAGGTGTCGACCGCTTCGGGCAGCGTAACCCAGATGAAGATGCCGCCAAGCGGCGGGACGAATTCGGCGGAGGCGCCGAAATTCTCGTTCAGGGCCTCGACCATGGCATTGCATTTGCGGTGCAGGGTGTCTTGCAGCGCGGCGATGTGGCCGGTGAAATGGTCACGGCAGAATTCCGCCAGCACCATCTGGTCCAGCGCGCCGGTCCCGGCGTCGGTCTTCAGCGGCAGGATCTGGGCGATCACCGGCCAGTCGGCGACCACGTAGCCGATGCGCAGCGCCGGGGCCACGGATTTGGAAAACGACCCGCAATGGATCACCCGGTTGAGCCGGCCCTCGGCGGCGCTGGCCTCGGCGTCCAGCGCGCGGATGGCGGGCGGGCGATCGCCGCTCCACAGCAGGTCGGCGTAGCAGTCATCCTCGAAGATCATGCAGTCGAACCGCGCCGCCACGTCCAGCAGCGCGCGGCGGCGTTCGAGCGACATGACGCCGCCCGTCGGGTTCTGCACCGTCGGGATCGTGTAGATGAACTTCACCGGGCGCCCGGCGGATTTGCGCGCTTCCAGCAGTTCGGTCAGATGGGCGATGTCGATGCCGTCACGGTCGAGGCGGGCGCCGAGGCAATCGACCCCCAGCGCCCTGAGCCGGGAAATGGCGCCGCCGTAGCTCGCCGCCTCGGCGATCACGCAGTCGCCGGGTTCCAGCAGCAGCCGGTTCACCAGATCCAGCGCCTGCAGCGAGCCGGAGGTCACCAGCACATTGTCGGGGCCGTCCGCCATGTCCGCGTCGGACTTGAGGTTTTCGGCGATGAACTCGCGCAGCGGCAGATAGCCCTGCGGCCCGCTCTGCAGTCCGTAGGTGGCGAGGGTCGCGCCCTCGGCCGCGATCACCCTGGCGGCGGCGGCGGTCAGGTCGGCCACGGGGACGCTGCCCGCGTCGTTGTGGCCGCCGATGAAATTATAGGGCGGAAAGCCGCTGAAGGGCGCCGCCGCCGGGGCCGGCAGACCGGCGCGGAACAGGGTTTTGAGATCAGCGGTCATGGGCGGGGTCCTTCCTGGCGTGACGGGCGGGGGGCGCAGTCGAAGATGCGGCCGCGATTGAGAATGCCCCTGGGGTCGAGGCCGCGCTTCAGGCGGCGCATCAGCGCCAGTTCGGCGGCGCCGCGGCTTTGACCCAGATGGCGGCGCTTCATCATGCCGATGCCGTGCTCGGCCGAGACCGAGCCGCCGCGCTCGCCCACCAGCCCGTAGACGATGTCCTCGATGGCGTCGCCGGGCAGCGGGCCGGAATCGTCGTTGCGGGCCACCAGATGCAGGTTGCCGTCGGCGAGATGGCCGCCGATGAACAGCCGCACCGCGCCCAGCGCGGCTGTCAGGCGTTCAAGCAGCGTCGCCTCCAGATCCTTCATGGCGTCGAGCGACAGGCTGACGTCGAACCCCACGGCCGGCTGCTGGGCGCCCAGCGCCTGCGCCATGCCGTCGCGCACGTCCCACAGCGCCGTGACCTCGGCCGCGGATTGCGAGATCACCGCATCGGCGATCAGCCCCTTGTCCAGCGCTTCGGCCAGGGTGGTTTCGAATTTGTCGCGATCAGTGTCCGGCGCGCTGCCCATGGCCTCGACCAGCACGTAGAATGCGCGCCCCTCGGGCAGCGGCGCGCGCAGGCCGGGAATGTCGGCGACGATGCGCGCGTAGGTCGAGGCCCAGATCACCTCGAAGGCGCTCAGATCGGCGCCGAGCCCGGCGCGGGCATGGGCCATGAAGGCGGTCACCGCGTCGAAATCCGCGGCGGCGCAGAAGCCGACGATCTGGGTGCTGGGCCGCGGGTGCAGGCGCAGCGCGGCGCGGGTGATCAGCCCCAGCGTGCCCTCGCTGCCGATGAAAAGCTGCTTCAGGTCGTAGCCGGTGTTGTTCTTGATGAAGCCGTTCAGGCTGTTGACGATGGCGCCGTCGGCCAGAACCGCCTCGACGCCAAGGGTCAGGTCGCGGGTCATGCCGTAGCGGATGACCCGGTTGCCCCCGGCATTGGTCGACAGATTGCCGCCGATGGTGCAGGAGCCCCGCGCGCCGAGGTCGAGCGGAAACAGCATCCCCGCCGCCTCGGCGGCGTCCTGCACGGTCTGCAGCGCAACCCCGGCCTCGACGATCATCGACCCGGCGCCCGGCGCCACGGGGTCGATGCGGGTCATGCGTTCGAACGAGATCGGAATCTCGCCCGGGCGCGGCAACGCCCC
Source organism: Oceanicella sp. (assembly GCF_056449545.1). Classification (NCBI taxonomy): domain Bacteria; kingdom Pseudomonadati; phylum Pseudomonadota; class Alphaproteobacteria; order Rhodobacterales; family Paracoccaceae; genus Oceanicella; species Oceanicella sp. Next base: position 30,329 of record NZ_JBWOMN010000007.1, read on the forward strand.
GCCGACCAGCCCGGTCATGCCGCCCTGCGCCGTCACCGTCTGCCCGGCGGCGTGGCAGATTTTCAGTATCGCCGACACTTCGGCGGTCGAACCCGGGCGCAGCGCGAAATCCGGGGCGGTGTCGCCCGCCCCGCGGGGATCGGTGCGGTAGCGGGGGCCGACATCGGCCCCCGCCAGCCAGCCGCGCCTGCCGACGGCCCGTTTCAGGGCCTCGATGATGTCCTCGCCGGCGCCAGCGCCCATTGTCGTGTCCCCCCGCCGTGCTTCGCCATGACCCGGCGCAATTCGCCCACGCCCCGGTTTGCCCCCGGAGTTCCATGGACGGCGGTTGGCAGCATCAGCGCGAACCGGGCGATTGGCAAGGCCGGGATTCGCCGCGGCCGGCCCCCGGCGCCGGCGCCGGAAAAGCCGCGAAACAGGATTTTACGGTTTGCGATCGCGCCGGGAATGCCGATCATGGCCGCCAGACGGGCGCAGGCCCGCGAACAGGGAGCGAGGCGGCGATGACGGACGAACCGGTCGACGTGCTGATCATCGGCGCCGGCGCCTCGGGAGCGGCGGTGGCCTGGAGCCTGCTCGACACCAGGATGCGCATCGTCTGTCTGGAGCAGGGCGGCCCCCCGGACCCGACCGACTATCCGGCGAATCATCTGGACTGGGAGGCCCGGCGCACCGGTGACCATCACATCAGCCCCAACAAGCGCGCCTGGCCCGAGGATTACCCGATCAACGACGACGCATCGCCGATCAAGGTGGTGAATTTCAACGGCGTCGGCGGCGGCACGGTGTTCTACGCGGCGCATTTCCCGCGCATGCATCCATCGGATTTCCGGGTGCGGACGCTGGACGGCGTCGCCGATGACTGGCCGGTGGATTACGAAACGCTGGCCCCGTTCTTCGCCGAAAACGACCGCATGATGGGGGTGTCCGGTCTGGCGGGCGACCCGGCCTATCCGCCCGGCAAGACCCCGGTGATGCCGCCGCTGCCCATGGGCGCCTCGGGGCGGGCGCTGGCGCGCGGCTTCAACAAGCTGGGCTGGCACTGGTGGCCCTGCGACGCGGCCATCGCCACCGAGGATTACGACGGCCGCCCCGGCTGCATCAATCTCGGAACCTGCCTTGGCGGCTGCGCGCAGGGGGCGAAGGGGTCGGTGGACCTCACCTATTGGCCGCACGCGCTGCGCGGCGGGGTCGAGCTGCGCACCCATTGCCGGGTGAGCCGGATCGAGACCGACGACCGGGGCATGGCCGCCGGCGTCGTCTATTTCGACCCCGCGGGCGTGGAGCGGTTTCAGGCCGCGCATGTGGTGGTGCTGGCCGCCAACGGCGTCGGCACGCCGCGGCTGCTGCTCAATTCCGCCTCGCCGCGATGCCCCGACGGGCTCGCCAACAGCAGCGGGCTGGTGGGGCGCAACCTGATGTTCCATCCCTACGCGGCGATTCAGGGCGTGTTCGACGAACCGCTGGACGGCTATCGGGGGGCGCACAAGACCATTCTCAGCCATGAATTCTATGAAACCGACCCGGCGCGGGGCTTCGTGCGCGGCTATGGATTCGAAACCTCGCGCGGCATGGGGCCCTCGGCCGCCGCCATATCCGGCATGGGCTGGGGCGTGGTCCCCTGGGGACCGGGGCATCACGCGGGATTCCGGCGGCTGTTCAACCGGATCACAAGCCTTTACGCCATTTGCGAGGACCTGCCCGAACCCCATAACCGGGTCACGCTCGACCCGGAACTGACCGATTCCAACGGCGTGCCGGCCCCGAAGATCAGCTACCGGCTCGGCGACAACAGCAAGGCGATGATGGCCCATGCGGTGGCGCGCGGGACCGAGGCGCTGGAGGCCGCCGGCGCGCGCGAGGTCCACGTCACGGCGCCCCTGCCGCTGGCCGGCTGGCACCTGCTGGGCACGGCGCGGATGGGCGCCGATCCGGCGCGCGCGGTGGTCAATGAATGGGGGCGCGCCCATGACGTGAAGAACCTGTTCATCGTCGATGGCTCGATCTTCGTCACCAGCGGCGCGGTCAACCCGACCAGCACCTTGCAGGCGCTGGCGCTCTACATCGCCGATCAGATGAAAAAGCGGCTGGCGAACCTTTTTGACTGAGGCGAGGGATCCCGGGGGACATGGCATGAGCGAGCAGACACAGGGCGACAGGCCGGGCGCGGCGTTTTCGGATCGCGGGCGCCGCGCGCTGGCGGCGATCGCCGCGATGATCATCCCGCGCGACGAGGCCGCCGGGCTGCCCGGCGCCGACGACCCGGCGATCCTCGCGGAAATCCTCGCCGCCGCGGCGCCCATGCGCGCGACGCTGGCCCCGGCGCTGGAGGCCGCGCTGGAGGCCGCGCCGCAGGACGGCGACGCATTCCGCGCCGCCTGGCCGCGTCAGGCGCGGCTGCTGCAATCGCTGGTCGCGCAATGCTATTACCGCGACCCGCGGGTGATGCGCGCGCTCGGCATGGAGGTCCGCCCGCCCTTTCCCAAGGGCTTCGATCTTGCGCCCAACGATCTGTCGATTCTGGACCCGGTGCGCGCGCGCGGCGCGATCTGGCGCAAGGTTCCCTGACCGCGCGGCCGGAACGCCGCACTGAAACCCCGAAGGATTGTCGAAAACGCCATGATCATCTCATCTGACAAACTGACCCGGCTGGCCAGATCCGTCATCCGCGCCGCCGGCGGCAGCGAGGACGCGGCGGCCAAGGTGTCGGCGCGGCTGGTCCACGCCAACCTGACCGGCCATGACAGCCACGGGGTCGGGCTGCTGCCCGCCTATGTCAACGGCATCGTCGCCGGCGAGCTGCGCCTGGACGCGCAAGCCACGGTGGTCCGGGACAAGGGGCCGCTGCTGCTGGTCGATGGCGGGCAGGGCTTCGGGCAGGTGGTGGCCGAGCAGGCCATGACGCTGGCCATCGCGCGCGCCAGGGACCAGGGTTTCGCGCTGCTGTCGCTGCGCAACAGCTTTCATATCGGGCGCATCGGCGATTGGGCGGAAATGGCGGCGGAGGCGGGGTTCATCTCCATCCATTACGTCAACGTTCTGTCGCCGGGGTCGAGCGTCGCGCCCTTCGGGGGCAGCGACGGGCGATTTTCGACCAACCCCTATTGCACCGCGATTCCAAGGACCCCGCGCCACCCGATGTTCGTGCTCGACATGGCCACCAGCACCATCGCGCAGGGCAAGGCCCGGGTGGCGCATATGAGCGGCGTCGAGGTCCCCGAGGGCTGCCTGATCGACGCGAAGGGCGCTCCGACCCGCGATCCCGGGGTGCTGTTCGACGAACCGCTTGGGGCGCTGACCACCATGGGGCTGCACAAGGGGTTTGGACTGGCGCTGCTGGGCGACATCCTGGGCGGGTCGCTCAGCGGCGGCGGCGCCCATGTGCCGGCGCGCATGAAGCCGGCGCGGGTGCTCAACAACATGCTGGCGATCCTGATCGACCCGGATCTGTTCGGCGACGCGGCGGCGTTCTACGCCGATGTCGACGATTACGCCGACTGGGTGAAGGCCTCGCCCCCGGCGCCGGGGGTCGAGGCGGTGATGTTCCCCGGCGATCCCGAACGCAGGACCATGGCCGCGCGCCAGGCCGACGGCATCCCCATCGACGACGGGACCTGGGCGCAGCTGCTGGACACTGCGCGCGAGGCGGGCGTGCCGGCGGATGAGCTCGCCGCGCTCGCCGGCGTATGACCCCCGGCGCGCGGCCGGGGGGGGAGGGCCGCGGGCTCAGATCAGGTCGAGCCCCTTGAGCGCCGCCCGCACCGCCGCTTTCTGCGCCTCGGTGGCGGGCGAGGTCGGCTGGCGCGACAGTCCGGCGGGAACCCCCTGCAGGGACTGGGCGTATTTGACCAGCGAGGGCATGTTGTCGAGCCCCACCGCGTCCCAGACCGGCATCAGGCGTTCGTGCAGGTCGCGCGCCGTGTCCCAGTCCTGCGCCCTGACCGCGTCCCAGAGCCGCACCGACGGCCCCGGCGCGGTGGACAGGATGGCGGCGATCGAGCCGCGCGCGCCAAGCTGGTAGGACGGATACAGCAACGCGTCCACGGCGCTGAAGATCAGGTTTTCCGGCCTGGCGCGGCGCAGCAGATCGGCGAGCAGCCGCATGTCCCCGGCGCTCTGCTTGACCCCGGCGACGCCCGGGACCTCGTCCATGATCCGCAGCAGCAGGTCGGGCGACAGGTAGCACCACGGCACCACGTTGTAGATCAGGATCGGCAGGCCGCAGGTTTCGTGAATGCCGCGAAAATGCCCGAGCATGGCGTCGTCGTCGGGGCGGAACAGGTAGTGGGGCGGCGTGACCTGCAGCGCCGCGACGCCCAGATCGCGCACCGCCAGGCCGCGGGCCGCGACCTCGCGGGTCGAATTGGCGATGATTCCGGCCACCACGGGCACGCGCCCGTCGGCGGCGGCGACGGTCTCGGCGATCAGGGCGCGGTGCTCCTCGCGGTCCAGCGCGTGGCCCTCGCCGGTGCTGCCGCCGGCGGCGAGCCCGTGCACGTTGTTCTCGATCAGCCAGTCCACCTGCGGCTTGACCGCGGCGAGGTCGATGGCGCCGTCCGCGCGGAACGACGTGGTGAAGGGCGCGATGACGCCGCGCAGGGTGTCGGTCATGTCTGGTCTCCCCCGGATCGGCGCCCGTTGGCGGCGCCCTGTCTGGCCTGTGCGCGGGCCGTCGGCCGCCCTTGACGGGCCCCCGCCGGCGGGGGCGGGTCGGATGCGCATGGCCCCCGACGCTACCCGGCGCGCCGCCGCGCAGGCAAGCGGCGCCGCGGGTCGGGGGGGGGGGCGAGGGGAGGCGATCAAGGGGGGGGGGAGGCGAAAACCGAGGGTTCCAATCCCTGGAGCCGATCCCATAGGATCGCCGGGCGGCGCGCCCGGGCGCGGGACCGGCGAAAGGATCAGGAATTGCTAAACGAGACCCC